>NZ_JAYGHW010000039.1:0-74133 GCF_034932185.1 Spirulina sp. CCNP1310
ACTGGGAGATTGGAGAGAAACGGATGGTGTGAAGAGAGGATAAGTCACAAAAATAGAACTGATTTACTTCTGACAAAGGGTTTTGAACGAGTACTTTGCAAACACAATCTTTTTTTCGAGGTTCCCTAATAAAATATGAGCAAATATGATCGCGTCATTGAAAAAGTTTTCTTTGAAAACTACGTTGAGGGTGCAGCTAAAGTTGGCTTTTCACGAGAAGAGCTAGCACAATCATGCAATGATCTTGGTATGTCTAGGATTAAAAACTTAGGGGATATTCCCTACACCTATAGATTTCGTAAGGAGCTTCCCCAGAGTATTAAAGAAAAATGTCCAAGCCATTCAGAGTGGATAATCATTGGCAAAGGAATTGGTTTTTATGAATTCAGATTAGCATCACCCGGAAAAATTCAACCATCAACCAATAGACAAAGAATAAAAGTACCAGATGCAACTCCTGAAATTGTCAAAAGATATGCTCCTGGTACTGATGAGCAGGCACTCCTTACAAAGGTGAGGTATAATCGTCTGATTGATCTGTTTTCCAGTCTAACCTGTTACTCAGTACAAAATCATCTCAGAACGACAATACCAAATGTTGGACAGATTGAAATTGATGAAATTTATTTAGGCATGAATAAAAGAGGAACTCATTTTGTTATTCCCTGCCAGGCAAAATCACCAGGTGATCAATTTGGAATTGTACAAATTATGCAAGATATTGAATTTTGTAATTTTAAATATCCTAACGAAATTTGTAAGCCAATTGCATTACAATTCTTATCAACAAATGATGTTGCAATTTTAGAATTAATAGTTGAAGAGCGTAACGATATATTTCATCTTTCAGTTGTTGATGAACATCATTACAAGTTGGTTAGTAAAGATGAAATTACTGATGATGAAATCAAATTAATGTCTCAACTTGATGCATGAAATGACACTCGTCTGAATCCTGGATTGAACCATGGTCAACCCCATCGATTTATCCAAATTTGATCGCCTCATCCGGTAGGGGCGAAAATTTTTCGCCCCCACACCCATCTATTCTACAAACGGATTCCCCCTTACAGTTGATCGCGGCGGATGATATGGGCTTCAACAGTAGATCGCTCACGCCAAACCTCCCGCAATTCCCCCCGACGATACAACGCCAATTGATCCCCCCGATGGGGAGAACCCGGCTGCGTCCCATTGCCATAGGCATTTAACACCAAAGCACGAGGGGAATCGCCAAACTCAAGGGCCAGAATAAAGCCATCCCCCCCCACCGCCGTAAACGGTTCCCCCGGTTCCCCCCCCGCCAAATCAATCACCGCAAAACTCCCCAACGATCCCGGCGCACCCTGGCCCGGCTCCTCCACATTCCCCACCCGCAACCGCGTAAATTCCCCCCAAGGCAGATCCAACCGCCCCCAATCCCGCTCCATATCCTGCGCCACCCGCTTTAACGCCCTTAATGCTGCCGCAGGATCGGCTAATCCCTTCGGGGTCGTTAAGGGTTCGCGGGCATTCCAAGGGGTCGCCCATTGCTGACCCGGCGGTAACGACCACCACCATTGCACAAACAGCGCCGCCCCCTTACTTTCGGCGTTGGTGTGGCGATCCCAAGCGGCGAGGACTTGGGCCGCTTTTTGGATCAGGGGATCGCTTTCCCCTTGGGCTAGGGTGAGCAACTCCGGCAGGATGCGATCGCCCAAGGCCAACCGCGTTGAAAACTTCGCCTTGACTAAACTTTCCAAATCCCATTGGTCTTGGGATTGGATCAGTTGGAGCGATCGCTGACTTCGCAATAAATTCAATGCCCCGGTTAAGTCCGGCGGCGTGAGATAGGCGGGGAAATCTTCCGGCTCAAAAACTGGGGGCAACGTCACCGTCCAAGGGGGATCATTACTGTTTTGCAACCATCCACTGGGGGGATTTGCCACCTTGGGCAGATCGGCATAGGGATGGTATTGATGCCAAATTTGATCCGCCCTGTCCCCCGGTTGCGGTTGCTGCTCACTGGCCCAATTCCCCTCAGAACGCACCGGAACCAACGCATTAAAAACATAGAAAATTTCCCCGTGGCGATCAGCGGTGAGGAAATTAAACATTGGCAATTGTTGCTGGGCAATGGCGTTTTCAAAATCCTGACGGTTCTGGGCGTTGGCCATGGCCCAAAGTTGTTCAAAAATGTAGGGACGGTCAAAACCAGCAATCCTTAAAGCTGTGGCGGTTTGCTCCGTTTTACTAATAATGGGGCCATGGGCGGATCTTTCCACCGTGAGCAACTCTTCCCGGAATGTGCCATCCGCCTGCTTGATCTTTATCCGCACCTCCTCCGTTTCAAAAGCCGCCACACCTCCTTCCCAACGGTAGCCCCCCGGTGCGAGGGTCAAACGGTAATCTGTCCAAGCTTTTTGCGGGTTCACCGTTGCTGTCCAGCCTAGATCAGCATTAAACCCAATGGACAATAAAGGCATCCCCACCAACGCCGCCCCGTAGAGATTGACATCCCCCGTATTGAGGTGGGCTTCATACCAGCGGAACAAGCCCCCCCAAGGGAGATGGGTATTGGAAAGCAGGAGGCTATGGCCAGAACGGGAGCGGGAAGGGGCGATCGCCCAACCATTCGACCCCGCCAACGTGGGGCCGACGAGGAATTGTAAATGGATGGCCCGCTGGAGATGGGCGAGAACATCCGTGGGCTGGATGGGTAAGACGACGCGACGACTGGGGGCGATCGCCTCTGGGTGTGCCATTGCATATTCATTCATCCCCGCCACAAAAGCCTCAAGATAGGCCCGCATTTCCGGCGTTTGCGCTTCCGCCCAGGCTTGGGCGCGGGGGGGGATGCCCATGCGATGGAGGAGGCGATCAGTTCCTAAATATTCCTCCCCCCAATATTCCGCCCCCCGACCCCTGGCCAAGCCATAGAGCCGCAGGATCAAATCCCCATGGCTCTCCATCTGGGCATAGCCAAAGGCCCGGCCCAAGGAGACAAAATCCGGTGCATAAATATGGGGAACGCCCCAACGATCCCAAAGGATTTCAGTGGAGGGGTGAGGAGGCATCGTCATGGCGAATCCTAGGGTAGCGAACAATGTACAAAGGGCCAGCAAGGCCCAACGGAACCCTAAGCGTAACCGCCCCCAAAAGTAAGATGAAATCCGCTGAGTCAGATCCTGCAAAGCTGTAGGTGATGTGGGGGCGCAAATTTTAAACCTTTCGCCCCTACGCAGATCAACGCTACAACCACATTTCGGATCATCTCTCATCCACAACTCCCCCATCTTTAAACCGCTCCACCATCCAAAGTCATCACCCGTAATTCAAGTCCTTACTCTACAAGGATCACCGCAGAAATTTAAATGACGATCAGCTTATTACATCCTTAAAAATTACGCAATAATGCCACAAAACCCGCTTGCTCAAAGTGGCGATCATAAGCTAGTGCTTCAAGAATATTTCGTTCTTGCATTAAACAAAAAGACGCACAATCAGTATGGCTCCATGCTTGATCAGGACGCTGACTGTAGAGTTCTAACGCATTTTTAAATAACTCAGTGGTTTGCGGAATAACCTCAACCATTTTATCCTCTAACAAAGAATCAATCAAATCCACTGCGGCTTGTCTCAAATTTTCACCTCTTCGCGAAAAAGCATTAAGAAGTTCCGTTAAAATTAACTCCGTTGTCACAAAATTAGCCGATAAAATTTTATCGGTGATTTGTATAGCGCGATCATGCATATCATCATCAGGGGAAATGAGAGCAATCCAGTAGCCTGTATCTACAAAAACTGTTTTAACTGTTTTCATTCCTCTACTTTTGGCGCACCATATAGGTAATGATCTAAATTTTTAGCAAAGTCAGCGGGCAACTTTTCTGTGTGATGCTCAGATAATTGTTGGCTGATTTTTTGTGCCTTCTGCAAAAAAGTGGGTGTACTGTGAGCAGAAGGCGAACTAACAAATTCATTCAAATTGTTGCGTTCAGATAATCTCAGTTTAAGAAATAGAAAGAAGTTTAACACTTCTTCAAGGAGAAAATCTGGTGCTTGGTCAATTTCTTGAATGAGTTGATCTTTAGTGCTCATTTTTTTAGATCCTCGATTAATTGAGATGAATAACGCTACAGTCCCTATTCCTCCACCATGATTAAAATTAACGGGTTTAAGGGGGCGATCGCCTTCGATCACCCCCTTCCATTCATCAGAATGCGAACCCTATTCGCGGGGACGGGCCGGGTTAACCTTTAACACGCGCCCCATCCATTCCGCCCCATCCAGTTCAGCGATCGCGGAGGCTTCCTCCGTTTCACTCTGCATCTCAACGAAGGCAAAGCCCCGCATCCGCCCGGTTTCCCGGTCTGTGGGAACATGAACCCGTTTGACCGTGCCGTATTCGGCAAAAACTTCAGTAATCTCGTCCTTGGTCACGTTGTAGGCGAGATTACCAACATAAATCGACATTGAGGAACTATCTCCTAGATCAGTAAGTGGAGAGCCAAGATTTCGGAGCGATGCTTATCAAAAATTGAGAAAACCGATCAGGTTGAAAGCTAGCTTGAAATACCGATTCTTATACTCAGCCGCTATTGTAGCACTGCTTTTCGAGATGGCTAGGGGCCAGGTCTAAGGCAGGGGAGATTCTGGCGTGAGGGGGCAATGGCAATGACCCTGGGCTAACCACTGGGAACCCACCTGATGGAGGGCGGCCATCACCGGCTGAAGCTGGCGACCCTTGGGCGTGAGGGCATATTCCACACGGGGCGGAATTTCGGCATAAACGCGACGCAGGACTAAGCCTTCGGCTTCTAACTCCTTGAGGCGGATGGTTAGGGTTTTGGTGCTAATCCCCGGTAGGGCGCGGCGCAGTTCGTGGGTACGGCGATCGCCCCCGAATAACTCCCGCAAAATCAAAATCGCCCATTTACTCCCCAACAGATCCACCACAAACTGAATCGGGCATTGAAATTGAGGATTAACACAGGGGTTTGCGTCGGCCATGGCAAGGGTGAGTAGGGGCTTGAGAAAACTTTAACATTTCTTTAGCAATGGCTAAAGTCACCACCCCACCCTAATGGTTTACTCCGGGTAACTGAGGGGTACAACCAGAAACTACCTTGTGCAAAGCCAGTCTTTCCGGTGCAATGGGACTCATTCAATCTTAGTCTGTCCTAATCCTTTAATATCCTGATGGTTACAGCCCTCCCGAACTCCAACGCTGATCTGTTGCGCCCCGGTATTAAGGCCCCCGTTAAAGAAACCCTGTTAACTCCCCGGTTTTATACGACGGATTTTGAGGCGATCGCCCAGATGGTGCTTGATTCCCAAACCGAGGAATTAGAAGCTTCCCTCAACGAACTTCGGGCGGATTACAATCGCCATCACTTTGTCCGCGATGCCGAATTTGAACAAAGTTGGGCCCACATCGACGGCGAAACCCGCGCCGCCTTTATTGACTTCCTCGAACGGTCTTGCACCTCGGAGTTTTCCGGCTTTCTCCTCTTTAAAGAACTGTCCCGCCGCCTCAAAACCGCCAACCCCACCCTTGCCGAAGCCTTCGCCCTCTTGGCGCGGGATGAAGCCCGCCATGCTGGGTTTATCAATAAAGCGATGGCAGACTTTGGCCTTTGTTTAGATTTGAAATATCTCACCAAAAAACGCACCTATACATTTTTCCCCCCTGAATGGGTGATCTATACGGTTTATCTCTCGGAAAAAATCGGCTATTGGCGCTATATCCTCGTCTTTCGCCATTTAGAAAAACATCCCGAACACCAAATTTATCCCCTGTTTCGTTATTTTGAAAGTTGGTGTCAGGATGAAAACCGCCATGGCGATTTCTTTAAAGTGCTGTTGCGATCGCAGCCCAATTTATGGAAAACCTGGCAATCTCGCCTTTGGAGTCGGTTCTTCTTGCTGACAGTATTTGCGACCCATACCCTAACGGTGTTTGAGCGGGCCAATTTTTACGAATCCATTGGCATCGATGCCAAGGATTACAATACCGAAGTAATTCGCCAAACCAACGCCACCGCCGGCCGCGCCTTCCCCGCCATCCTCAACACCGATCACCCCGACTTTTTCCGCCGCCTCGAAGCCTGCTCCGAAGCCAACGAAACCCTCACTGCCATCAGCAACAATAACGCCCCCAAATGGGTGCAGTTCATCCAAAAAATCCCCTCCATGCTCACCATCCTTTGGCATCTTCTCTGCATCTATTTGATCAAACCCATTGATGCCGAAGCTCAACGGGCCACCGTCCATTAACTCTTGCCAAAACCTAACCGCAACCTTGGGACTATCTCCCCCAATTTCTTCTTTTAAAAACCTCCGATCCTCCTCTCGTGACTCGGCTCTGCCGGGTCACGTCCCCCCGGAGGCTCTGCCTCCACCAGCGGCGGAGCCGCCCATAAACCGCGCCACGGCGGAGCCATGGCACGAGATAACTTCCCACTTCCCACTTCCCACTTCCCACTTCCCACTTCCCACTTCCCACTTCCCACTTCCCACTTCCCACTTTTAAAAAACCCCTATGCAATGCCTCTCCCAATCCGTCGAATTCGACGCAAAACTGCTCCAAAAATATAACCAAGCCCTGCCCCGCTACACCAGTTATCCCCCCGCTACCGAACTGCGCCCTGATTTCTCCCCGGAACAGTTGCAACGGGCGATCGCCCAAGGCAATGCCCAACAAACCCCCCTCTCCCTCTATTGTCATCTGCCTTTCTGCGAACAAGCCTGTTATTTTTGCGGCTGCAATACGATTATCACCCGGCGCAAAGCTGTGATTCAGCCCTATCTAGAGGATTTGATTCGCCATATTAACCAAGTGGCAGATTTAATCACACCAGGGAGCGGCAGTGATGGCATTGTCAATGCCCATCGGCCTGTTGAGCAAATGCATTGGGGCGGCGGCACACCGAACTATCTCAGTATTGAACAGGTGGAATATCTTTGGGATGCTCTCCATCGTCGCTTTGTGTTCAGTCCTGATGCGGAAATTTCCATTGAAATTAATCCCTGTGCTGCGGATCGGGATTATATTTTTGCCCTGAAACGGATTGGGTTTAATCGGATTAGTTTTGGCATTCAAGACTTTGATCCCCAGGTGCAAACGGCGGTGAATCGGATTCAGCCGGAGGCGATGTTATTTGATGTGATGCGCTGGATTCGGGAAGCGGGATTTTTAAGCGTCAATGTGGATTTAATCTATGGGTTGCCTTTTCAAACCTTAGAAACGTTCCGCACCACCGTTGAAAAAACCAAGGCGCTCAATCCCGACCGCGTTGCGGTGTTTAATTTCGCCTATGTGCCTTGGATGAAGCCGATTCAAAAGAAAATGCCAGTGGAGGCCATGCCCTCGGCGGCGGAAAAGTTGGCGATTTTGCAAATGACGATCGCTGAACTCACCGCTGATGGCTATGTGTTTATCGGCATGGATCACTTCGCCAAACCCAATGATGAATTGGCGATCGCCCAACGGGCCGGCGAACTCCATCGCAATTTCCAGGGCTACACCACGAAGCCAGAATCGGATCTCCTCGGGTTTGGGATCACATCGATTAGTATGGTGCAAGATGTCTACTTGCAAAACCACAAACGCCTTAAGGATTTTACGGAGGCGTTAGATCAGGGGGAATTACCCCTGGCGAAAGGCGTGCAACTGAGTCATGATGATCTGATTCGGCGCACCGTGATTATGGAGTTAATGTGTGAATTCCAAGTAACGGCGGCGGATTTAGTGGAGAAATATCATCTTGATGTGGATTTGAATTTTAACGAGTATTTTGCGCAGGAATTGCCGGCCCTCGATGCCCTTGAAGCCGATGGTTTAATTCACCGCTGGCGGGATGGGTTTGTGGTGACACCCATTGGCCGGTTGTTGATTCGCAATGTGGCGGCGGTGTTTGATACCTACCTTGCTCAACGCAATACGCAAGTGTTTTCCCGCTCCATTTAATCCCCAACTTAATGCCCAACCTCTCGTTACTCGGCTCTGCCGAGTAACGTCCCCCCGGCGGGCTTCTGCCTCCCTAACTAACGGCAGAGCCGCTGATCATCCGTGCCACGGCGGAGCCATGGCACGAGTAATTGCCCAATGCCTTGTAGGGGCGAAAAATTTTTCGCCCCAATCTTAAAATTTGTGTGAGGCTTTATGACTGCTCAAACGATTTCCCCCCCGCTACGGAATAACCAACTCAATTGGGTCGCGGTGGGCTTTTTTACCGCTGTTCATGGTTTAGCACTCTTGACCCCTTGGTTTTTTTCCTGGTCAGCCCTGGGCGTGTTTTTGCTCCTCCATTGGCTGTTTGGCAGTATTGGCATCTGCCTGGGCTACCATCGCCTCCTGAGCCATCGGAGTTTTCAGGTTCCCCGCCCCTTGGAATATGCGATCGCCATCATCGGCGCGTTGGCCTTGCAAGGGGGGCCGATCTTCTGGGTGGCGGGCCATCGGCTCCACCATGCCCACACCGAAGATGTCACCCTCGACCCCTATTCTGCCCAACGGGGTTTTTGGTGGAGCCATATGCTTTGGCTCCTCTATCCCCAGCCGGAATTTTTCAAATATGACCAATACGAGCGGTTTGCCCCGGATCTCGCCCGCCAAGGATTTTACCGCTGGCTAAATCGCTATTTCCTCTGGTTACAATTGCCCCTGCTCCTGCTGCTCTATTTAGGCGGTGGCTGGTCTTGGGTACTCTACGGCGGCGTGTTGCGGGCCGTGTGCCTCTGGCATAGCACTTGGTTTATCAACTCCGTCACCCATGTTTGGGGCTATCGCACCTTTGATGTTCCCGATAACTCCCGTAACCTCTGGTGGGCAGCGATCGTCACCTATGGGGAAGGCTGGCACAACAACCACCATGCCTATCCCCATGTGGCCAAAGCCGGTTGGCGGTGGTGGGAAGTGGATGTGACCTGGTGGGCGATCGCCCTCCTCCGTAGCCTCGGCCTCGCCCAAAAGGTGAACCTTCCCCCGGTGTAGTGGGTAGTGAATAGTGGGAAGTGGGAAGTGGAATTTTTCTTCCTACTCCCTACTCCCTATTCCCTACTTCCTACTCCTCTCCCCTAAACAATTGGATGCAGTTCCGCCCCAATCGTCGTCGCCGTCCCATCACTAGGGAACTCCGCCGCTAACGTCCCCTCATAGGCATCTAACAACAACTGTTTGAGGTCGCTAATCAGGGGATAGCGGGGATTAGAGCCAGTGCATTGATCATCAAAGGCCTGATCCGCCAACTCCTCTAAACGACCGTGAAATTCAAGGGCGCGATCGCCTAACACTTCCTTTAAGCTCCCCGGAATTCCCACCTGCCGCTTCAACTGCTCAATGGCTGCAATTAAACTGTTCACCTTTGCCGCTTCATCTTCTCCCGGTAAGCCCAAATAACTGGCAATGCGAGCGTAACGCCATTTAGCATTGGGGTATTTATATTGGGAGAATGCCGCCTGTTTAAAGGGGGCATCGGTGGCATTGTAGCGGATCACATAGGTAATCATCAGGGCATTGGCTAACCCATGGGGAACGCCAAACATTGCCCCCAATTGGTGAGCCATGGAATGGCAAATTCCCAGAAAACCATTGGCAAAGGCCATCCCCGCAATCGTGGCAGCATAGTGCATTTTTTCCCGTGCTTTGGGATTATGGCTCCCTTCGTGATAGGCAGAGGGCAGGTATTTAAAAATGAGGCGAATTGCTTCTAAAGAAAGGCCATTGGTATATTCCGAAGCGAGGACAGAAACGTAAGCCTCTAACGCATGGGTGAGGGCATCCACACCCCCAAAGGCGGTTAAAGATTTGGGCATATTCTGCACCAAATCAGAATCAATAATCGCCATCGTGGGCGTGAGGGCATAGTCTGCCAAGGGGTATTTAATTTGGCGGTGGCGATCAGTCACTACCGCAAAAGGAGTCACCTCTGAGCCGGTTCCCGATGTGGTAGGAATCGCCACCAGCATCGCCTTACTGCCCAAGGGGGGCAACTCATAAACCCGTTTACGGATATCCATAAACCGCATCGCTAAACTTTCAAACTCAATCTCTGGGTGTTCATAGAGCAGCCAAATAATCTTAGCCGCATCCATGGGCGAACCGCCACCAATGGCAATAATCACATCAGGGTTAAAGTTGCGAATCCGACCCAAGCCACGATTCACCGTTTCTAAAGAAGGATCCGGTTCCACATCGTAAAAGATGTCATATTGCAGTTCAATTTCATCAAGAACCTCCTCCAAATTAGCCGTCATCCCCAGATCATAAATGGGCTTATCGGTGATGATAAAGGCCCGCTCTTTCCCGGCCAATTCCCGCAACGCCACCGGCAAAGAACCCGGTTTAAAATAAATCTTGGGGGGAACTCGGAACCAGAGCATATTTTCCCGCCGTTCCGCCACGGTTTTAATATTCAATAAATGGCGGGGTTCGACGTTTTCACTGATGGAATTGCCGCCCCATGTGCCGCACCCTAAGGTGAGGGAGGGATCAAGGCGGAAGTTATAGAGATCACCAATTGCCCCCTGGGAAGAAGGCGTATTAATCAACACCCTTGCGGTTTGTACTTGGTCTTCAAAGTGGCGAATATGGTCGGCATTATCGGGAGAGGTGTAGAGAACGGCGGTATGGCCGCGCCCCCCCAATTGCACCAAGGCTTCAGCGGTTTTTACGCCAGCCTCAAAGTCGGGGACACGATAAAGGGCGAGGATGGGGGAGAGTTTTTCATGGGCAAAGGGTTCATCAAGGCTGACGCTTTCCACTTCGCCAATCAGTACCCGTGCTTCGGGGGGAATTTCTATCTCTGCCAAGGCCGCCAATTTTTCCACCGTTTGCCCAACAATTTCAGCATTAAGGCGGCCATCAATGAGGATTTTAGCTGCGAGGCGATCGCGCTCCTCAGGACTCAAAATATAGGCCCCCCGATGGCGAAATTCTGCCTTCACCGCCTCATAAACGGCATCCACCACCACCACCGCCTGCTCACTAGCGCAGATCATGCCATTATCAAAGGTTTTACTGAGGATAATTGAGGAAACCGAAAGTTTTAAATGGGCAGTTTCATCAATTAACGCGGGGGTATTCCCCGCTCCCACCCCTAAGGAGGGATTGCCGGAAGAATAGGCGGCCCGCACCATGCCGGGGCCACCTGTGGCCAGGATTAAATTAATATCCCGATGTTGCATCAACGCTTGGGAGAGAGCCACCGTCGGCTCATCAATCCAACTGATAATATCCGGAGGCGCACCGGCTTCCACGGCGGCATTGAGGATGATTTTGGCGGCTTCAATGGTGCATTCTTTGGCGCGGGGATGGGGGGAAAAGATAATCGCGTTGCGGGTTTTGAGGGCGATCAGGGCCTTGAAAATGGCCGTTGAAGTGGGGTTGGTGGTGGGGACAATCCCGGCCAAAATTCCCACCGGCTCGGCAATTTTTTGAATGCCAAAGGCTTTATCTTCTTCGATAATGCCGCAGGTTTTTTCCTGTTTGTATTTGTTGTAAATGATTTCAGAGGCAAAGTGATTTTTAATCACTTTATCCTCGGTCACGCCCATGCCGGTTTCCGTGGCCGCGAGTTTGGCCAGGGGAACGCGGGCCGCATTGGCCGCCAGAGCGGCCTGTTTGAAGATCTGATCCACCTGCTCTTGCGTGAAGTTGGCGTATTGCCGTTGGGCGGTCTTGACCCGTTGGATCATCGCTTCGAGTTCCGGCAGGGTGGTAACGGTTGTAGACATAGGGAGAGATGGAGATAGAGCTAACGCCTTGGATCGTGACGCAGCCGGAGGGGTTTCGGCAATATTTTCTAGATGGGCTTAAGGATTGGGGAGATTCGGCCCCTTGGCAGGGGGTGGGGTGATTTTTAGGGCGATCAAGGAGCGATCGATGTCCTCCAATACGGCTAAATCTTCCGGGGGGTATAGGGGATCATGATCGGGATCGAGGAATTGGAACGCTTCCCGCCATTGGTGGGGGGTGGCGGTGAGGGGGGCGGCAAAATGGCAGGGAATGATCCGCTCAAAGGGCCAGAGGGCCACCCGCTGCGCCCAAGTCCGTACCTGATGCGGTTGGCGATTTAAAATCAGGGTTTGCAAAATCGGCGCAACCCGGAGTTTTTCCCCCTGGGAAAGGTGGGCGAAGGTGTCTCGCCAACCCGGTTGCCAGGCGAAGGGGTAGAGGCCGAAGTAGTTGCGAGGGGTGCGATCGCTCCCCCCCTTGGCCGCAGCCCAGGCGGGGCCTAGATCAATCGTGGTGAGGGTTTGGGGGCGGAAATAGAGGGCAAACAGGCTGATGCGTTGCCATCCCTTTTGGCGGTTGCGGGGGGTATCGGTGATCGGGTCGGCGGGGCCGTCTTTGGCGTGGAAAAGGAGGGGGTAGGGGTTGAGTTGGATAACTTCGGGGGGATCGGGGGGAACGGAGAGGATCGTATCGGTGACGAGGAGCGTGCGCGATCGCCGATGATAAAACACCACTTCCCCAAATTTCCCCAACCCCAACCCCAAGGGGCCTAAAATTTCATAGTCAAATTCCGCCGCGAAGGGGGTAGCAGCCCTTTCAATGGGGAGAATTTCCGTGCGGCCGAGGGGATAGCCCAACCAGGAGAGGGGGAGATTGAGGGGAAAACTCCATTGGCCCGGCGCAACCCAGACCTGAGCTTGGGGAAAACGGCGGGCAAAGGGGCCGATAAACACTTTATGCTCAATCCCTGATACGGTGGGCTGGATGATGTAGCGCACAGGGCCATGGCGATCGCTCAATTCTGCCAATAAGCCTAAACATTCCCTGGTTGGGGCAACGGGGGCATAGACCAACAGCCCCCCCGCTTCAAGGCGAATCACCGTCATCCGAATCGGCACAACCACATAAAAAATCCCCTGCACCTGCTCAAACACCCAAATCCAATCGGGGATAATTTCCCGGCGCAGGGTTTGCCGTTGCCCATAGGGATAGATGGGCAAAAGGGGCCAATAGGGCCAGTGGCGATCAGGGGAGGTAGATGCGGTCATGGGGGTCAGATCTTGCTTTACACTAAAATTTAATCGCTGATCAATGGGATTAGCTTGTGGATTGGGGGGAAGTTATGGCAGAAGATCAACAAACACCATCGAATTTATCGAAATCTGAGGCGATCGCCCAGATTCAATCGTTAATCAACCAATTGCAGGGGGTCGCGGCTCAACTGGAAGCCGATCCTGCTGAGGATTGGGGGCAGACGCTCCCCCTGGATGAGCTAACAGAGACAGTGGCTCAACTGACGGCGGCCATGGCCCCGATAGATTCAGCCCCGATAGAACCGGAGGCGGAGCCGCTCCCCCCCACGGAAACCCCTACAGAGCCGGAGGATTGGGGATTAGAACCGGCAGAGGATGATGGCGAATTTACCAATGAATCGGCAGCACAGTCGCAATTACCCCCCGATGAGATCCCCGAACCCAAAGGTTTAGATAAACTGCTCCCCACATTCTCACAATTTTTGCGGATGTGGAATCAGGTTTTAGCCTGGGTGCGCGATCGCCTCCCTGCTGGCCTCAATGAGAAGCTTTCCGATTGGGCATTAACGGGGGTAATTAGTAGCACATTAGTGCTATTTCTCCTCACCACCGTCCTCCTCACCAACGGCCCCAACCCCTCACCCATCGCTCAAACCCCCCCTGCTCCCCAAATTCAACCCAAAGCAACACCAACACCTAAAACTTCCCCCACTCCCACACCGCAACCCAAAACCCCCCCCGCCCCACCTAAACCCCTACGCCTCACCCCAGAACAACGGCTACTCGCCGCCATTCAAGACCAAGTGGCAGAAATCACCAACCAATACGCCGACGGTCTGATCCGCTCCATTCAAGCGGATTTCCTCGGCAGTCGCCTCGTCGTCACCCTCGGAGCCGGTTGGTATGACCTGGCGGCTAATAAACAAAATCAGGTGGCCAATGAAGTTTTAGAGCGATCGCACCGCCTCGATTTCACCAAAGTAGAACTCCTCGATGAAAACGGCGATCTGGTGGCCCGTAATCCCATTGTGGGGAGTGAAATGGTGATTCTTCAGCGGGAAGCGGCGATCGCGCCTATTTTATAGGGGCAATAAAGTCCCTCTCCCCTTTGTGGGAGAGGGATTTAGGGTGAGGGACAAAAGTGGAATTTTAGCCCTGTCGCGGTCGCCCTAACGTCGTAATATAAATCACCGCCTCATCGGTGGGGATGCCCAGCACCTCATTAACCTGATCATCAAAAAAGCCGCCAATGCCACTCACGCCTAAATTGAGGTAAATCGCTGCTAAATTCAGCCGTTGCCCTAGATGACCGGCATCTAAATGGAGGTAACGGTAGGCGCGATCGCCATAGGTTTGTACCGCTCTTTTTAAGTCGGCGGTATGAAACACCACTGCGGCCGCATCCCGGCCTAGATCTTGACCAAGACAGAGGAAATGTAATTCGCGGCGGAAATTTTTAAAGCGAATTTGTCGTAACTCCTGTGCTCTTGGGGCGTAGTAATAACAGCCCGCATCTAACCCTTCCACACCAGAAACAACAATAAATGTTTCTAATAGATTGCAATTGCAATAATCCGGATCGGGATCTAAGCCCAAATCAGCATACTCTTGGGGTTGATAGGTGAAATGGAGGAGCGATCGCACCTCCTCTAAAGTTAAATCTGCCCCCGTATAGGCACGGGTGGAGCGTCTTTTTCCCAAGGTTTGAGCCAACCCCCGTAGGCCTGTATTAAAGGGGATAGGATCCGTCACCATTGAAATTTTCGTACAGAAGGGAAAATTATATTTATCATCTAAATTGGGCGCGGTGGCTGGCTGTGATTGCACCAGGGTTTTAATCATCGTGGCGCGGTGTAAATAATCCAACAATTCACCATCTTCAACAAAGTTATAGGTGGGATGACTCTCTGAGGGTAAAGCGGTAAATCCTGAACGCTGGAGAGGGCGCTGCCGTTCCTGGTCAATGAGGGGCATAATGCTCACAACCCCCTCCTGGGTGGGTTCAAAATACATCAATTCATTGATGCGCTGATCCTGAAATCCGGCAATTAAACAGGGGCGAAAACTGGTTAAGGCTCCCGCAATTTCCAAATTGCCTAATAAATGACCGCTATCGAGGAAGATGCGACGATAGGCGCGGTCTTGGTATCGCCAAGCGGAACGATAAAACACCGCTGAGGCCACGATCGCATAATCCACGACCCCTAAGGCCGGATGTTGAAAACAGCATTGCTCTAGCTCGGGCCAAACATTTTGATCCCAGAAGCGGATCAAGGTGTGGTCTTGGACTTGGTAGTTATAGAGGCCGGCGGGTAAACTTTCCGTTCCCCGCGAGAGTAAATAGACTTCCGCCGGATAGAGTCCTCCGGCGGAGGGGGCAGCCCGCAGAAATACAGGGGGCCCCATCAACGTCACCATTTTGGCAGTTACACCATAGGTACAAAAAAACAGTTGAGAAAGTCGCTGCCACAATCGCCAATCTCTCGACTGAGATTCCTGTTGCTGGGCGTGGAGATAGGGTTTGAGATCGTAGCGCTGACCCACTGGATACTCTTTAAAGGGAACCGGCTGTTGGGCAAAATTCAAACCCTTGCTTTTGGCAGCGATGGTTTCTGGGCTGTATTTGGTGCGCTGGTGGTAGTGGAGAGCGAGGGAATCCATAGTTTGACTCTAAAATCTGAGGCTTGAATAGCTGAAACAGGGAATAAGCACAGTCTGCTGTGAATGACTGAAAGTTTTTGTAGTTCAGAAGTTCTATTTGTATAGGCATAATGCCCGCCATCCTGGGTGAATCCCCATGGATGATTCCAACAGTCGTGAATTCCCGTGATGCTGTTCAGAATGAGCCAGCATTTTGTTAATTTTGGTTACAAGGTGTTGTGATCCCATAGCCTGTTTTTTCAAGCAATGACCAAGATCACGACAAATTACAGGGAAGTATCACGAATCTCCTCCTATGCATATCACTGCTGAATCTTTATCATCGCGCTAAACGTATAATTCCTCACAAATTCGTGAAGAGTCGTAATTTAAAGCAACATTCCTGGATGATGGCGCTTGAGGGAGCGATCGCAAAGTTGGAGATCATCTTGATCCTGATTGATCCTGCTCCCCCCCAACCCATTGATTTTGGGTATAGCGTGGGAGATCTTCGGGATCAAGCTAGGGGGATTCCTCCTCTGCCTTCCTGTGTCGGAAAGGAGAGGGTTAGGGGTTCGGGATATTAACGGATTAATTCTGGTGCAGCCAGTAGGGGCGGGAGACGGCTAAAAGGTGAGAAAGTTGCCGCAGTTGCTCCGCTGTACCCATGCAAATCAGTAAATCTTCAGCATAGAGATAGGTATCCCCCATGGGGCCACCGATGAGCGTGCCATCGGCGCGGCGAATGGCTAAAACGAGAGCGCCGGTTTTGCCCCGTAAATTGGTTTCACTGAGGGTTTTGCCAATGCAGGGGCATAGAGTCTCCTCTAGAAAAAACTCATCCAAATAGAATGACCGATTCGTTCCCGTAATAATGCCATCGACGAAATCCATCACCCGAGGGCGCAGGGCGGCGGCGGCAAGGCGGCGGCCGCCGGTAATGTAGGGGGAAACGACGGCATCGGCTCCGGCGCGGCGTAGTTTTTTGATGGCTTCTTCGTTGTTGGCCCGGGCGATCGCCCGCACCTTAGGGTTCAAGGTTTTAGCAGACAGGACGGTGTAGAGGTTTTCGGCATCGGATTGGAGGGAGGCCAGCAGGCAATTGGCCCGCTCTACACCAGCGGCTAGGAGGCAATCATCCAGGGTGGCATCCCCCTGCATGGCAATAAACCCACTTTCCTCGGCTTCGGCGATCGCCTCCGGTTGCAAATCGACAATCACAAAGGGGATATTTTCCGCTGCAAATTCGAGGGCAATCTGGTGGCCCATCCGTCCGTAACCGCAGAGAATGTAGTGGTGTTTGAGGGTTTCGATCAAGCGTTGGCGTTGGCGGTAGCGAAGTCTATCCTGAAAATACCCTTGAATCAGGGCTTCCGTAAAGCGGTTGACAATATAACCAATGTTGAACACGCCTAAAAAAATCAAGGCGATCGTAAATAACCGTGAAGATTGACCCAAGGGATGGGTTTCCCCAAACCCCACCGTGGCGAGGGTGATCGTCGTCATGTAAGCCGCATCAATCCAAGACCAGCCCTCAAAAGTGGCATACCAAACCGTCCCGAGGAGAAAAACGCCCCCAAGGCCAGCAATCCCCACCAATAATTGTGTCTGGAGACGTTGATAGTTTTGCTCTGTATTCATGCAAGGGTGAATTTTGCGACTACCATCGTTAAATAATCAAAATTTGTGATCATCTTCAGGAGTATGCTTGTGAGTCCAGAAACCCTCCTTCCCCCTTTGTCCACCGTTGAACCCGCTGCTCCCTTTAGTCCTGCGGATTTTGACCGTGTGGTGATGACAACCTATAGCCGCTTTCCTATTACCCTGGAGCGCGGGGCTGGCTGTCGGGTTTGGGATACTGAGGGTAAAGTCTATCTTGACTTTGTGGCGGGGATTGCCACCTGTACCCTGGGTCACGCCCATCCTGTTTTAGTGGAAGCTGTCACTACCCAAATTCAAAAGCTCCATCATGTGTCTAACCTGTACTATATCCGGGAGCAAGGGGAATTAGCACAGTGGATTGTCGATCATTCCTGTGGCGATCGCGTCTTCTTTTGTAACTCCGGCGCAGAAGCCAACGAAGGGGCGATTAAATTGGCTCGCAAATATGCCCACGATGTCCAAGATATTCAATACCCTGTGATTCTGACGGCAAAGGCCAGCTTCCACGGCCGCACGATGGCGACGATCACCGCCACAGGCCAGGAAAAATACCAAAAGGGCTTTGACCCCCTCCTCCCAGGGTTTGAATATGTGGAATATAACGATATTCAGGCGTTGGAAAATGCGATCGGCGATCTCGATGAAGGCAATCGCCGCGTTGGGGCGATCCTCCTCGAACCTTTACAAGGGGAAGGGGGGGTACGGCCCGGAGAGTTAGAGTATTTCCTCCGGGTGCGGAAAATTTGTGATGAGAATAATCTGCTGCTGATGCTCGATGAGGTGCAGGTGGGGATGGGCCGCACCGGCAAGCTCTGGGGTTATGAAAATCTGGGGATTGAGCCGGATGTGTTCACCAGTGCCAAAGGGTTAGCGGGGGGCATCCCCATTGGGGCTTTAGTTTGTAAGGAATCCTGCAATGTGTTTGGGCCGGGGAACCATGCCAGCACCTTTGGGGGGAATCCCTTTGCCTGTGCTGCTGGGTTAGCGGTGGCCCACACCATTGAAAAAGAAGGGCTGTTGCAAAATGTCCAGGCCCGGGGGGAACAATTGCGCAAACAGTTGCGGGCGATCGCCAACCAATTCCCCAACCTATTCACCGAGGTACGGGGCTGGGGCTTGATCAATGGTATTGAACTGAGCGCCGAGACGGCCATCACTTCTATTGATGTGGTTAAGGCCGCCATGGAGCGGGGGCTGTTGTTGGTTCCTGCCGGCCCGAAGGTGGTGCGGTTTGTGCCTCCCTTGATTGTTTCGGCGGCGGAAGTGGATGAAGCGGCGGGGATTTTTGGGGAGGCGATCGGGGCGATCGCTTCCCTGCCTTGATCCGGAAGGGCCGAAATCTTAATTTTTGGATTGTGGCAATCCTGTATCAATTACCCTTAAAATCGATACAAGACTTAACAATTGGGATCTCTTTATGGCACTCAACGTTGAAATCTACACTTGGAGCAGTTGCCCGTTCTGTTTGCGAGCCAAAGCTCTCCTCAATCAAAAAGGGGTGGACTATCAGGAATATGTCATTGATGGGGATGAAACGGCTCGGCAGCAGATGGCACATCGCGCCCATGGCCGTCGTTCTCTGCCGCAAATTTTCATCAATGAGCAACATATTGGTGGCTGTGACGATCTCTACGACCTCGAAGCCAGCGGGGAATTGGATCAATATTTAGATGAACGGGCTGCGGCTTAAACCCCATCCGCCAGCAGAAGGGGCGAAAACCTTAAAGTTTTTGCCCCTTTGATCTAGCATTCCGCAGGTTGCTCAATCCATGGTGCGTCAGCCGTTAAGCTACGCTTTTGCCTCATCGATTAATCGGTCTAAAGCACCCTACGATTCAATTGTAGGGTGCTTTAGACCGGGTTAATGTTGATATTCGTGCTTCAATGGTGTCTGACGCACCGTTCACTCGCATCATTGGCCTTAACCTGCGGAATGTGAGTTAATTACAAAGACAAGATTTACAATTTTCGCCGTTTTCATCGCAACATTGGCAATAGGGAGCCGATGCCACCGCTGTATTGAAGGGCGTTCGGCAATAGTTCACCCCAAAAACAGCCATTAACAATAAAAAATTGCTCACCATTTTGAATTGAATCTTCATCATGCACCCAGACGATTGATTATCGTCTAAGATACTTTGTCCTCAACGTTTGGGGATGGGGGGTGAGACAGGGGGATCCCCCCTGTTTCTACGGTATTTTTAGGCTAGGGAGAGGCGATTCTCCGATGGAGATGCAACACCAACGCTCCCTTTCACCCCCCAAACCTGGACAACACCGTCAAGATTGCCACTGACAATGGCATGATCATTGTGGGCAGCAATCAGGGCAACGACGGACTTTTTCGGCCCCAAGATCGTATGTTGAAGCTTCTTGGTACGAAAATCCCAAATATTAATCGCTCCATCCGCACTACCACTGATCATTGTTTTGCCATCCTGGCTAAAATGGACAGCATTCACCCCCTGAAGATGTCCAATAAAGCGGTGTTCTAGCCTTTGGGTTTTCAAATCCCACAAAATAATCGTTTTATCTGTACTACTACTGATTAAATAGGGTTGCTGGGGATGCCAAGCTAAACCCGTCACCATCTGTAAATGACCCTGTAAGGTAAACACGGGTTGGCCACTGGCCATTTCCCAGATGATCACCACGCCATCGCCGCTACCGCTGGCCACAAAACGGCCATCGGGACTATGGGCTAGGGCTTGGATTACGCTCCGTTGACCTGTTAGGGTTTGTTGAACTTGGCCGGTGGTGAGATCCCAACAGGTTAAACTGCCATCTACGCCGCCACTGATCAGACTGGTTCCGCTGGGGCTGAGGGTGAGGGCTTTGACAAAACTGTGGGGGGTGGTGAGGATGCGTTGCAGTTGGGGACGGGTGAGATCCCAGAGTTTGATGGTGCGATCCATGCTGCCACTGATCAGGATTTTACCATCGGAGCTAAGGGCGATCGCCGATACCCAATCAGAATGTCCTAAAAGCGTATGGCGCAATTCCCCCCCCGGTAAATCCCACAGCTTAATCGTTTTATCTAAACTGCTACTGATCAGGGTGTGGCCGTCGGGACTGAGGGCGAGGGCGGTAATCGGTTGGGGATGGGCGGGAATGGTGAGGAGGGGACTGAACAGGGGCCAGGGATTGAACGATCGCAGGGCATAGAGGGTTTTGACAAAGTTGCGATCGCGCTCTAGGGTATCGTGAATCGTTGCCGCCCAGCGTTGCAACAGTTGGTAGGCTGTCCATTGCACCAGGGGATGATGATCCGATAACCCCTGCACCACCAAGGCTAACCCCTCCTCGCCATAGTTCATCGCTTCGGTGAGGGCGGCACGCCGGATCACTTCCTGGGGACTACAGAGGCGCGTTTTCACCCCAGCTAATCCCCCCAACACTAACCCTGCTGGGGGGAGGCTATGGCCCCCTAAAACCAGATCATGATGTTCAGGTTGATGGTGGGATTGATTCATGACGGGGCTGATGGAGTGGGAAGTGGGGAGTGGGAAGTGGGAAGTGGGGAAGTTTGGGTAACTTAAGGCTGGGGGACTGGGGTTTGATTTATCTTCACACACCTTGCGGCGGGCTGTGTAGGGTTGGCGTTAATCTCGTGAGACTGCAACAATTTTGGCCCTGGGGCCGTCACCATCGGCCTGTGGTGATTGATTTTGGAATTTTGCTATGAAATTGGCTTGGTCGGCATTGTTAATTCCCCTCGGTGTGATTTGCGCTGATCCGGCGATCGCCGAAATCCTGATCACCCCCCAGGAAGATCCTTCGGAAATCACCACTTTGGCCTTGGGGACACCGACGGCATTACCCCCGACGGTGTTTGCGGTGGGGGAACCTTTACCCAGCGCCCCGGAACCCATAGAGGTGACTCAATCCCTTGAGACTGATTCCATCGGGATTGATCCCGATGATGCCCTAGGGACTCCTCCCCTTGCCTTGGAGCTTGAGCCTGTGGCCCCTGCACCCTTGATCGCCCGTGAGCCGGATCTCGTCGTTGATAGCGAGCCAGAACCCCCCGCTCCCACCGTTGCCGAAGAAACAGAAACTGATCCCGAAACACTCAATTTCCCCGATAAAGCCCCCTCTGGTTTTGGTGAAATGGGCTTTGGTCGGCTCCAGTTTACCCCGGAACAGGCGGCGCGAAATGCGTTGTTAATCCAGGGCGATCGCGCCCTTCTCGATGGCGATACCCTCACCGCCATCAGCTTGTATCAGGAAGCGAAAACCCCCTTTGCACTAGAACAGGAAGGGTCAGCCCTACCCCCCGCCCCTCTTTATGATCCGGCAGGCTTGGCCCCCAATGCAGCGGTCTTTTGGCGACATCATCAGGAAGGGGTGGCCAGCAATCTCAACAGTAAAATTTTCGGGCCGCTGGATATGCTGATCGAAACCCAGCCGGAATTTATCCCTGCCTATCTCAGCTATGCCGAGCAACTCCAAACCCGCAACCAAAACGAAAAAGCACTGGAGATTCTCACCCAAGCCGTCAGTCGCTACCCCAATCAACCGGATTTAATCACCACCACCATTGCGGCCCAAAGTGAAGCCAATCAATGGCTAGAGGCTTCCCTCTTGGCGCGACAGTTTGCCCTGTTAAACCCGGAACATCCCGAAGCCGCCGCTTTCAACGTTCAGGCTGATGAACTGTTTGAGCGCTATGAACGCCGGTTGCGGGGGCAAATTCGGGGGAATGCGATCGCCAATATCCTCACCGGCATTGCGGGGTTTGCCCTGTTCGGCAATATTTTCGGCCCCATCTCAGCGGTGGAAACGACGATCATGATGTTGGAGGGGGAAGAGCGGATCGGGACGCGCATTGCGGATCGGGTGAAAGAAGCTGCGCCCATGGTAGAAGATGCAATGCTGCTGAGTTATGTGGATGAAATGGGGCAGCGGTTAGCCCGTACCACCGGCCGGGATGAGTTTACCTATGAATTCAATATCATCATGGATGATAGTTTGAATGCCTTTGCTCTACCGGGGGGCAAAATTTTCATTAATGCGGGGGCGATTGTGGAAACCAATTCTGAGGCGGAATTAGCGGGGTTAATTGCCCATGAAATTGCCCATTCTGCCCTTTCCCACGGCTTCCAATTGGTGACGCGGGGGCAGTTCACCGCTAACTTAGCCCAGTATGTCCCCTTTGGCGGTTTGGCGACGAATTTATTGGTGTTTAGTTATAGTCGGGGCATGGAGCGGGAAGCCGATCGCTTTGGAACACGGATGCTGGCCACCAATGGTTATGCGGCGGATGGGGTGCGCAATTTAATGCAAACATTGGCGGATCAGAAAAAGCGCAGCGGCCCCCCGGCTTGGCTTTCAACGCACCCGGATACGAGCGATCGCGTTCAATATTTAGAGGGCTATATCCTTGAAAATGGCTTTAACCGCTACAACTTTGAAGGGGTGGAACGTCATACGCGAATGCGGGAAAGGGCGCAGGAGTTAATTAACATCTATCGCCGCAGTGCGGATTATCAAGAACGCCGCCGTCGTCGTCTTTAAGGGGATTTTGCCCCCTCACCCTAAATCCCTCTCCCAGGGAGGGAGAGGGACTTTAAACAAGATTCCCCTTCAGAAAAATTTTTCGCCCCTACGGGTTTTGATGTTGCCAAAATTCAACAATGCTATGACCCAATTCGTTGAGCATTTCATGGAGCAGAGGCAAACTTAAACCAATCACATTACTATGGCAGCCTTCTAACCTTTCCACAAATAGCCCCCCCTGGCCATCGATGGCAAAACAACCGGCACAATTCATCGGCTCCCCGGTATCCACATAGGCTTCAATAATTTGATCACTAATCGGGGCAAACTTCACCCCCGTGATCCCACAACGGATCACGGATTTACCCGTTGCGGTATCAAAGAGGGCATGGCCGGTATAAAGCTGGCCCACTTGGCCGCGCATTTGTTGCCAACGGGCGATCGCCTCTTCCCGATTGGCCGGTTTGCCATGGATTTCTCCCCCCAAGGCCAGCACTGAATCACAGCCCAACACCAAGGCCTGGGGATAACGGGGAAGCACCTGCTCCGCCTTACAGCGGGCCAAGGTATTCACCAACGCCACCGGGTCGTTCAATGGCACCAAAGATTCATCAAAACCACTCTTAACGGCGATCGCCTCAATCCCCGCCTGAGCTAACAATTGTTTCCGAGCTATCGAAGCCGAAGCCAAAATAAAATCCATCTTCCTACTTCCTACTTCCTACTTTCTACTTCTTACTTCTTACTTCCTACTTTCTACTCCCCCAACTCCACCCCATAGGTGCGCCCCGCAAACGTAACGCGATCGCCCGTCACCAACTTTTTCCCCCTGCGTGTTTCCACCTCCCCATTCACCAACACCTCCCCATTTTGAATGATCAGCTTGGCCTCGCCGCCGGTTTGGGTGATGCCTTGCCATTTGAGGAATTGATCGAGCTTAATGGTGGGGACGGGGGGGGTCATGGGCGATCGCCAAACATTCAAAAACATTCCCCATTGTGCCATAGGGGATCAACGCAAGGGCCACCAAGCCACCTTATCCCGCGTTGCGCTGTAAACTTCCTTTAAGCCGTTGGGATTCACCACATACACCCCATCCTCACTGGTGGCATTTTTCGGCGGTTTCGCCAAATAACCCTGTTGCAATAATCCCTTAAGCACCTGCTCCACGGTGCGGGGGTTGAGTTGGCAGGCGCGGGCGATCACATCAATGGGCAGGTCGAAATGATAGAGGCCGTCCCCTTGGGGTTGGTTGCCCAGTTCCCGCTCTTGGTAGATTAGGCCCCGCAAGAGGGCGGCGACGGCTTGGGGGGGGTAGGTGCTGCAATTGAGCAGATGGTATTGAAATTTGGTGCGTAATTCAAATAGAAACTGATAGCGATCGCGCCAGGCCGCATCCTCCTGATAGAGAGCTTCTAGGGCCGCCAAGGGCAATTTGACAACTTGGGTGGTTTTATAGGCTTCCACCAAACTCGGAAAGGCCCGTGCTGCTTGGCCATGGCCTAACAGGAGGTTCCGCATCCCAAAACAGCTACCGGGATAAGTGAGGGCCACAATGCGATCAAGGGGCGCACTGCGGGCAATGACCAGGCCCTCATTAAGGATGACGTAGAGGGCATCTAGATATTCATCGGGGAGAAAGGCGGTATAGACGGGGCGGTTGGAAAAGAGGGTTTCCAAGGTGAGGGAATCCGGCGGGAAATAACGGGCTAGGGTATCGACGGCCATGCCCCGAAAGAGAAAGGTTTGTTCACAGAGGGCGGTGAGGAGATTGGGGGGGGGAGTTTTCGGCATGGGGATTCCTCCAGGGGCGATCGCTCTTTCCATGATCCCACAGCCGTCCAGAGGGTCGAAAAAAATTAAATTCGATTTGTATTTACATTTAGTCTGTATTCAAATACAATCAGAATACAGACCCAAAGAATTCAGGATTTCAGCCATGACTATGATCCGCCGCCGTTCCCTTGCCCTCGGTTTTGCCGCCCTCTGCCTGAGTGCGATCGCCGCCTGCGCCTCCACATCCACCCCCCCCACATCCAACGCCAGCGATAGCGACAGCGCCACCCCCGAAACCGTCGAATTAACCCTCGTTTCCTACGCCGTCACCGAGGGAGCCTACCAAAACATCATTCCCAAGTTCGCTGAATACTGGAAAGAAAAAACGGGTCAAACGGTAATTTTTGACCAAAGCTACGGCGGTTCCGGCTCCCAAACCCGCGCCGTCATTGATGGCTTAGAAGCGGATGTGGTGGCGCTGGCGATCGCCCTCGATACCCAAGAAATTGAAAAGGCCGGCCTGATCGAACCCGGTTGGGAAAAAGAAGTCCCCACGGGCGACGGCATCGTTCACCGCTCCGTTGCAGCCCTCGTCACCCGTGAAGGCGGCCCCACGGTGAAAGGTTGGGAAGATTTAGCCAAAGGCGATGTAGAAATCATCACCGCCAACCCCAAAACCTCCGGTGGCGCGAGATGGAATTACCTCGTTCTCTGGGGAGCCTTAACCGAATCTGGTCGCACGGATGCAGAAGCAGAAAAATTCGTCACCGATGTCTTCCGCCATGTACCAATTTTGCCGAAAAATGCCCGTGAAGCCACGGATGTTTTCTATCAACAGCAACAAGGCGATGTATTAATTAACTATGAAAACGAGGTGATTTTAGCCGCCCAACAGGGCAAAGTTCAACCCTACGTTATCCCCACAGATTACAATATTTCTATTGATAATCCTGTAGCTGTTGTTGATAAAAATGTCGATGCAAAAGGGACAAGAGAAGTAGCAGAAGCATTCGTTGAATTTTTATTCACACCGGCAGCCCAAGAGGAATTTGCTAAAGTGGGTTTCCGTCCCGTTGATCCCGATGTTGCCGCTAAATATGCCTCGCAATTCCCTGAAATTGACAACCTGTTTACCGTTGATGATTTAGGGGGCTGGGCAGCAATTCAAGCCAAGTTCTTCGATGATGGCGCAGCTTTTGATAAAATGCTTGCCAAAATTGGCCAGGGTCAATAAGTTTTGAATGAGAAACCGGGTTGTTGAAGGTTTTAGACTAACGGCTAAATTCTTACCAAAAACCCGGTTTCTAAGCTGAAATCAGAAACCGGGTTTTTAATCAAACTTAATCCAACAAGCTAATGTCTCTCGCAACCCGGTTTCTTAGCTCACTTATCAATTTTTACTCACCATGAACGCTTTTCTAACCCCCCCCAAATGGCCCTCCATCCTCAGTCGGATCAGAGCGGGATTGTCTTTCCCCTGGGCCTTCACTTTTTTCTACCTGGGCATCATGCTTTTGCTGCCTGCGGCGGCGGTGTTTACAAA
This sequence comes from Spirulina sp. CCNP1310, assembly GCF_034932185.1. Classification (NCBI taxonomy): domain Bacteria; kingdom Bacillati; phylum Cyanobacteriota; class Cyanophyceae; order Spirulinales; family Spirulinaceae; genus Spirulina; species Spirulina sp. CCNP1310. The sequence goes on from NZ_JAYGHW010000039.1 coordinate 26,093, forward strand.
GGCGATCGCCCTTGGCCCCGCCGAATTTTGGCGCATCGCCACCGCCCCCATGGCCCTTTCCGCCTATAACGTCACTTTCATCACTGCCTTTGCTGCTGCCGCCCTCAATGGCGTAATGGGAACCCTCATCGCTTGGGTATTAGTGCGTTATCAATTTCCTGGCCGCAAAATCGTCGATGCAGTGGTAGATTTACCCTTTGCCCTCCCGACCGCTGTCGCCGGTTTAGCCCTCGCCACCGTTTACAACGATAAAGGTTGGGTGGGACAATGGTTTGCACCCTTTGGCATTCGCATCGCCTTCACCCGCCTAGGGGTTTTTGTGGCAATGGTGTTTATTTCTTTACCCTTTATCATTCGTACCTTACAACCCGTTTTGCAAGAATTAGAACCGGAAGTGGAAGAGGCAGCCCGTTCCCTCGGTGCAACACCGCAGCAAATTTTTAGACGGGTGATTTTGCCCCCTTTAATACCTCCCATTCTCACCGGCGTAGCCCTCGGTTTTTCACGAGCAGTAGGGGAATATGGCTCGGTCGTGTTAATTTCTTCTAGCATTCCCTTTCGAGATTTAATCGCCCCAGTTTTAGTGTTTCAACGCTTAGAGCAATACGATTACGGTGGTGCAACGGTGATCGGAGCAGTGCTACTGGTGGTTTCCTTAGTTTTGTTATTCATGATCAACCAACTGCAACAATGGGGGCGACGTTATGCAATCCGCTAATTTTGGAAAATCACAAAAATGGCTATTAATTAGCATTGCTCTTGTTTACCTTGCTCTTGTCCTCGTAATTCCCGCTTTAGTGGTCTTTGTGGAAGCTTTTCGCGATGGCATTGGTGGTTTTTTCACCGCTTTGCAAAGTCGCAATTTTCAAAAAGCGATGGAATTAACGCTGATTGCCACGGCGATTACGATTCCCATTAATACATTATTTGGCCTCTGTGCCGCTTGGGTGATCGCCCGCAATCGTTTCCCTGGTCGCGCTCTGTTAATTAGCATCATTGATGTACCCTTTTCGATTTCGCCAGTGGTAGCGGGTTTGATGTTGGTGCTGCTTTATGGGGAGCGGATGGGTTGGTTGGGGCCATTGTTTGCAAGTATGGGGATTAAAATTATCTTTGCATTACCGGGGATTGTGTTAGCCACCATTTTTGTAACGCTGCCCTTTGTAGCGCGGGAAGTGATCCCGGTGTTGGAAGATTTAGGGCCGGAGCCGGAGGAAGCGGCCCGCACGTTGGGGGCCAATGATTGGCAAACGTTTTATCGGGTAATTTTGCCGAATATTCGCTGGGGTTTAATTTATGGTATTTTGCTCACCAATGCGCGGGCATTAGGGGAGTTTGGCGCGGTGGCAGTGGTCTCTGGGAGTATCCTAGGCCGCACTTCCACTTTACCGATTTTCGTTGAGCAATCCTATCAAAATTATCAATCGGTGGCGGCATTTAGTGCGGCGTTGGTTTTGGCAGGGTTTGGAGTGTTAATGTTAATTGGTAAGGCGATTTTAGAGAGCTATTACCTGAAAAAATCTCCATCCCATTAATCCCTCACCCTAAATCCCTCTCCCAAGGAGGGAGAGGGACTTTGAGAGTCCATCACGATTGCGATCAAAACGTAAACTTTCACTTTTTGCACGGAGCATTATGGGTATTGTTGTTGAAAACATTTCTAAACAGTTTGGTAAATTTCAAGCCCTCGATAATGTAGGCCTAGTCGTTCCTGATGGTAAATTGGTGGCTTTGTTGGGGCCTTCGGGGTCGGGAAAATCGACATTGCTGCGGGCGATCGCCGGTTTGGAATCCCCCGATCAGGGCAAAATCTGGATCAATGGTCAAGAAATGACTAATCTCAATGTTCAAGAGCGGCAAATTGGTTTTGTATTCCAACATTACGCCCTGTTTAAACATCTAACGGTGCGGCAAAATATCGCCTTTGGCCTGGAAATTCGCAAAGTTAAAGCCCCTGAAGTCCGTCATCGGGTCAATGAATTACTGGAGTTAATTCAATTGGAGGGGTTGGGCGATCGCTACCCCGCTCAACTTTCTGGTGGACAACGGCAACGGGTCGCTTTAGCGCGGGCATTGGCAGTACAGCCGCAAGTTTTGCTATTAGATGAACCCTTTGGGGCGTTAGATGCCCAAGTGCGCAAAGATCTACGTCGGTGGTTGCGAGATTTACACCATCGAGTCAATTTAACCAGTGTCTTTGTCACCCATGATCAAGAAGAAGCGATGGAGGTAGCAGATGAAATTGTGATTATGAATGAGGGGCGCATTGAACAGGTGGGTACACCCCAAGCCGTTTATGATCAACCCGCAACGCCTTTTGTGATGAAGTTTGTGGGGGAAGTGAATATTTTACCCAGTTTCTTAGATCGGAGGCAACGTCAATCGGGTTCCTCGGTGTTTGTCCGTCCCCATGCGGTCAAAATTCAAGAAAAACCAACTCCCACCAGTTTAGCGGCTACGATTTCCCATGTGGTTTATCGCGGCTGGGGGGTTCATGTGGAACTGATGTTGCCGGATCGCATTTCCCTAACGGCGCAGTTAGATCGCCCAGAATGGGAAAAATTAGGGGTGCAAACAGGGGAAACAGTACAGGTAGAGTTAAGTGAGGCGGTTTCCTTTACCGATGCCCATGAATTGGAATACTACCACCCCAATCATATTTTGCAGTAAAAAGACTCCCTTCCAAAAGGGGAAACTTTGGAGAAGAGGAAAATGACTATTTCACGCACAGTTGAAAAACAAATTCGGCTCCGGATTCCTCAGGAATACCATCAAGAACCAGTTATTTCTAATTTGGTTTCTAAATATCAAGTGACAGTAAATATTTCCGCCGCAATTTTAGGAGCAAATGCCAAGGGTGATGGCTGGTTTCACTTAGTCCTGAGTGGGAACAGTGAACAGGTAAAGGATGCTTTAGGGTATTTGAATGATTTGAATTTGGAGATTTTAAAGCAATCTGAAACGGACGGCTGGTGAAGTACGGGCCAAAATTTGCAGTGGCAAAAAACTGGTAGGGGCGAAAAATGTTTCGCCCCTATTTTTTCTCAAAATATTTACATTTCATTTGCAAATGTTTTGCAAATGTATCACAATAAAGGAGACGGACTAAACACATCCATACATCCCCATGGCCTTATTTTCCCTTCTTAACCTCAAAAGCACTAACCCACAGCCGACTGCGCCCATCTCCATGAGGCAACGACTGTGGGGATCAACCCTTGTGGTCATTGGTTATTTACTGTCGCCCTTGTGCTGGTGGAACGATTTGATCATTAATCTACCGTTGGCTTTGGGGTTCGGCTACCTTTTCAGCCGTCCCTATCCGGATGCCTTCATTCCCCTAACGGCCTTGGGTTACTGGTTATCTAATGTAATTGGGTTTATGTTGATTCAACAGGGGTCGTTGACGGCCTTAAGTCATCAGTCTCAGAATTTTCGCCAAGGATTACGGAATGGTTTGCTGACTGCAACACTCTACACAGCGGCGATCGCGCTCTTACTGCAATGTCATCTCCTAGAAACGCCGACCGCTCTCCTTGATGGGGATCTGTGGCAAAGCCTAAGTGCCATCCTCCCGATTCATGGGGGAACCGAATTACCAACCCAAAGCTAACGCATAGAACAATTCATGACTGCGATTTTCCCAGACAATTGAGGAACCCAACCAAATCAGCACAAAAGGAAACGCCTTACGTACATAGCGGGACATCACTATTGTTAATTGGGGACGACTGGTTAACTGATAAGAGAGAAAACACCAGAGGGCGATCGCCCCATAACACACCGCCAGAATAATTCCTAAACGAGGGAGGGTACAACTGGCAAACAATGGAATGTAAATAGCGATGTTATTGCCGCCGTTGGCAATGGTGACAGCAGAAACACGGTAGGTTTGAGGGTCAAACAGCGTTGTCTGGAGGGAAGTATTTTGGGAGCGAGTCTTGCGTGGGGCGGGACGAGTGGAACCCGTCTGGATTTTTTCTTCTTCATCATTACCGGCACGACTGAGCAGGTGGTTCACACCAATGGCAATGGGGAGAAAGCCCAGTAAACCAATCCAAGCATGGGAAACCATCAGACCTCCCAAAAACCCCAGTAAACTGATACTCACTAAGACCGTGAAACCGATGAACTCACCCACAACAATATGGCGTGGGCGAAACCGACTGTTAATCTTACTGAAGAAGAGGGTGAGATAAAGATTATCGTCGAAGGTAGTGGCGATCGCTGTCATAAGCCCAAGCATTACAGTCGTTGCAATCCAGTCCATAATCTGATTTTGTGTGTGATGAGAGAACACTTTCAGCTTATAGACTGATCAAAATACATTCAAACGTTCTTTTGAATCGAATTTATAAATAGATTTTATGTGGTCGTTTAGCCTAAAATTACACCCCAAAATCGAATCCGTAAATTTGAATAATCAGCCCTTTCTGGAGATCATTTATGATGTTTTGATGACAAATATTAAAAACCCCCACAACGGGGGGCGGCAAAATTGCACTCAAGATTGATTCCGAAAATGCTTAATCGACAGGAGCGGTAGTCGGTTGGAGGGCAACATCTGCCTGAGTTAAAGCAGGCAGTGTGACATCAGGAGCTTGAAGGAGGCCATAAAGCGGTGCATCAAAAGTAATCGCTCCTGTGATGGGATCTTGACTAATCGTCAGGCGAGTGCCATCAACAATGGTGGCAATGGCTGCTGACCCTTGTAGATCCAGTCCCGTTGTTACTGCATCGGTGGGCAAATAAACCCCCGTGCAAGCCCAATCATCATCGGTGGTTTGTCCGGCTCCTAAATAGGCTAAAACTGGTGTGGCATTTTTCGTATCCGGATCATAACCGTAGACCCCAATCGTAGCCGCCGTTGCATTCTTGCAAATGCCCAAATCTTCGGTTGATTCCATGATCAGTTTTTGTAAACGCAGATCACTGATCTTCTGATTGAGACTTTCGAGCGTATAGCCAGCGGCCTCAGGATCAGCTTGAGCGGCTTCCAGGGTGGTCAGGGTTTGGGTGATTTCGCCATATTGGGGACTTTTTTCAGCAATGGGATCAGCGAAAGCCGTCGGGGCGATCGCCATCGTTAGCCAAAGCATTGCAACCCATAGGAGTGAAAAGAATCGTTTTTGCATGGTACTTTTTGAGTGTTTAGTGAGTGAATTAACGGGTGAAAAGACGATAGGTTTCGTTTTCCCACAAAATGAACAGCCCTAGGCCGATCAAGAGCGGCGGCACAAATCGGTGTCCAATATCCCGGACTTTTTGACCAATCACAGGGTGTTGCACTAGAAGATGGGCAATACCGCACCAGATCCCTACAAAGACAAAAAAGGTGAATAAGGTTAAAAACAATCCTGGGATCGTTTGCCCGGCAAAAAGAGAGACATAAATTGCAATATTGTCACCGCCGTTGGCAATCGTCAAAGCTGCAATGCTGACAATTTTAGGATCAAGAAACAAGAAAGTTTTTCGGTTTGCTCCTGTTAATTCTAACGCAGATTCTTCCTCAGATTCAACTAGGGCATGAATTCCCAATAAGATCGGAATAATCCCCAACAATCCTAGCCAAGGTTTTGGTAAGAGTAACCCACCGAAAAAACCGGGTAAGCTTAAAAGGATCAGCACCACAAAGCTTAAATAACGGCCCCAGAGAATTTGAGTAATGGAAAAACGCTGGGGAACCTGAGCAAAGAGCCAAATGAGCAGGAGAATGTCATCAAGGTTAGTGGCAATAAAGGCGATCGCCGCTGTGGTCAGGGTGGGAAAGATCCAAGTCATCGGGTTTAAAAACTCTACCCCTTTAGATTCTCAGTTCCTGGGGCCAATGGTGCAACCGCCGCATTTCGCATCAGGTGAATTAGGCAAATGCCGATGATGCTCAAAGCCAGAGCCGTTAAGCCTCGGTATTCCAGTGTGTGACTATCGATCAGAATTAAAACGCCTAAACCAATGAGCACAAAGGGAACGAGCAAATCACCATAACGGGTGAGCAACTTGGCGATCGCCTCTAACCGCGCCAAGCGGTAGGCCCCATAACACCATAAGCCGACTAAACTCAAAAAGACTGCTAAAATAACCACTAATTTTACCCCATTGACGCTGGCAAATAAGGGTAAATAAATGCCCACATTATCCCCACCATTGGCAATGGTAATCGCTGCTATACTTAAGGTCTGGGGAGCAAAAAAACCTGAACTTCTGGATTGATTAATCTGGGCAGGTTCTGAATCATTGTCCCCATCGGGGCTGAACCATTGACTGAAACCAATCACAATGGGCAAAATCCCTAACAAACCAATCCAAGGCCGAGGCAATAAACTGGCTCCTAAAAACCCCGGTAGGCTGATTAAGATTAAAGCTACAATTCCCAGATATTGACCTGCCACAATTTGCCGGCCATGTAAACTTACCCCAACTTGGGAAAAGAGCAACATTAAAATCACAATATCATCGAGATTTGTCGCTGTAAAAGCAGTGATTCCTTGAATCAAGGCTGTGAATAATTCAATCATAGGTTGAGTTATCTCTTAAATACAGTGGGTTAATACGGAGAACTTGAATCTGACCCATTCCGAAGATTGGCGATCGCATCCTGTCGCTGTAGCCCTATCCTAGGGTTTAAAGCATAAATAAATCAAATGTCCTTTTCTATCGAATTAATAACCAAAATTTATTAAAATAGAATGCAACTACTCACTTACCCCATTCAACTCTTAATTCAATCTTAAGAAATTGCCTAGAGATGAAAATTGACCAACTCCGTATTTTTCTGGCAGTTGCCGAACATTTGCACTTTACAAAAGCAGCGGATTCTCTGTATTTGAGTCAACCGGCTGTGAGTTCAGCCATTCAGAGCTTGGAGAAAAAATATGCAGTTAAATTATTTCACCGTATTGGTCAACGTATTGAGCCAACCGATGCAGGAAATTTGCTTCAAGTTGAAGCTCAAAAAATCCTTAATCAGGTGGAATTGACAGAGCAGGGTTTACGGGAACTGAATAATCTTCAGCGTGGTGAGTTGAAAATTGGCAGTAGCTTAACCGTGGGTAACTATTGGCTACCACAAAAAATTAGTCAGTTTAAACAAACCTATCCCGGTATTTCTATTCAATGCACGTTAGCGAATACGGAAGAAATTTTAACCGGCACAGCAGGGGGAATGTTTGATTTAGGTTTGGTGACAGGTAATATTAAACCAGTATTGAGTAAAAGCTTGGATATTTCTGTGATTGGTCATGATATGGTTTCGATTGTGGTGGGACGATCGCACCTGTGGTTTGATCGAGATCACATTGCGCTACAAGAATTGACGAATTCAACTTGGGTGATGCGTGAACCCGGTTCAGGATCTCGCGATATCGTTGAACAGTCAATGCAAACGTGGGGGATCAACCCTCAAGATTTAAAAGTTGGTTTGGTGTTAATGAGTAGTGAAATGATTAAATCTGTGGTAGAGGAAGGTATTGGTGCAACGGCTTTGCCCCGTTCGATTGTACGACGAGAGTTAGAATTAGGTACATTAAAGGCCATTCCAGTGGTAGATGTAATCGCCGCTCCAAAACGAATTTATAAAATCACTCAACCCGTTATTTTATTGCGCCATCAAAAACGATTTATCACGAAGATTTCTAAAGTTTTTGAAGAGTTGTTGATTGATAAAAGTTCCTAAGGTCAAACAAGCTGTAGTCAGTTTAAAAATCATCGCTTCGCTTCGATTAAATCATCTAACTCCACGAAACTATTGTGATTATTATCGGTAATTAAGGGCAAACTGCCATCCCAGCGTTGAATGGTTTGGTAGTGCAAAATATTGGGGGTGAGGGTTGATTGTAAAATTCGGTGGGATTCCGCTTCTCCTTTGGCTAAATTAATCTGAAACTCTGCTAGTTGAATCGCTTTTTTTGCCATAAATTCTGCTTGTTTTTCTTCTTGTTGGGCAATTTGTTTGCTTTCCACTGCCTCCCGAAATCGAGGAGAAAACTGTAGATCTATCAGGGCAAGATCGTCAATTATTATAAAATAAGGGGCAAGACGTAGGTTGATTTCCTGTTCAATGGTGGCTTTCAGTTGATCTCGATGGATGATTGTCTCTTCAGCCGTGTAACGAGAAATGACTGCTTTGACAACTTCGGTAATCGCTGGATCAATAATGCACTCTACAATTGCTGACTGGGAGCCAATTTTTTGAAAAATACGGTTAACTTTTTCAGGCAAAATATGCCAATTAACGACGATATTGGTAAAAATAGATTGCAAATCTTGGGATGCGGCTTCTGTGGTAGTTTCCTGTTTTTGGATGCGAATACTCAAATTTGTGACCCGATCAACCAACGGAATTATAAAATGTAGTCCCTCATCCAAAATGAGGGGTTGAACTCGCCCAAATCTTGTCCAAACACCGCGATCGCCCACAGGAATGAGCACCCAAAAACTGGCGATGAGCATCAGTGCTAACAACAGCAAAATTGCCAAGGGTGCGGCACGGAGGCGATCGCCCATCATAACCCTAGTCCCCCTTTCACATTAGCCGGGGCGGAAAAGAGTACATACAATACTCCTGTTCCCATTAGCAACACCACTAAACTAAATAGGATGACCCAGCGGCTGTTGGGTTCATAGGTGTTGGCTTCAATGGCTTTGAGGACAGAAAAATAATGCCAAGTCGAGAGCAACACCGTCATTAAACCAATGCAAGCCAGCATTAACCCTAAAGCCCAACCTTGGCCCGTCCCCATCACATTGGGGGAAACGAGATAACGGAGACGGGCAATCAGTACCCCAAACCCAATTAGGGCGATCGCTGTACGCATCCATGCTAAATAGGTGCGTTCATTAGCCAGGTGATCGCGGGTGCGAGAAACAGGTTTAAATTTGGCCTCAGGCGGAGTTTGGGCTGGAGCGATCGCTCCCTCTGGATGGGCCACAGAATTAGAGGTTTGGCTCACAACGGTTATGGATGAAGAGTGTTTTGTCAGTATTGAGAGTCAGACCTAAACCCCGATCAAGTTGTAGTCTTTGTAACTGAGCGGGGTTGTATCGCAGGTTGTGAATCGCTTCGGTGTGATACATGGGATGGCGTTGAGGATTGATCATGGCGATTTAGGAGAGAGTGGCAGAAAGGGCAAAATGCCCTCTCCACCACGGAAAAACAGCACTTTTAGCGATGTTATTGTATGCTCCAGTATTGTATATGTATTTTAAATAATTTTCAATACATCCAAAATCATAGACGATAAATCTGCCCTCTCCAGATCTGCTGGCGGGTTGATTAACCCCGCACCACGGTGATTTTTCGGCCTGTGGCGGTGACGGCCTCTTCGCGGGTGGTGCGCTCCTCAATATCCGGCAAACCGGAGCGGCGATCGAAAATCACTAACCATCCCCAATCCAATCCCAAACCCGCTAAATAATCATCAATCTGCTCTAACCCTTCTGGTAAAGGATCACGCCGTCCATCCCGCCAGACCTTGAGTTCAATGGCGATCGCCACCTCCCCATAGCGCAGATATAAATCCATCCGCCGGGAGGCAATGGCATATTCCCGTTCCAACGTCCCCCCACCATTCACCACCCGATGCAAAAACGCCATCATCACCAAATGGGGGGCAATTTCATGATAAGGCGCACTTTTAAGCAAGGGCTGACCATGTTGTCGCCAAAACTTTAAAAATGCCGTTAACAATGCCTCTGGAATTAACCTGCCCTGTTCATCTAACCAAGTGGGGGCGATCAGGGGCAAACTATCCCTTGGGCCGCCTGCTAACATTCGGGGCATGACTTCCCGATAAATCGGATTCGCAATCACCAAACCCCCCGCCGGATGGCGACGCACTAACCCTAAATCAACGGCAAACTGACGATCATCAGGGGGGATTTCGCCCAAATCTTCCCCCGCTAACATCGGTTCTAAAATGCGTCGAATACGTGGCTCTCGCAACCGTTCCGCCAAACTATCTAAATGGGTATCATTGCGTTGAATCAGATTTTCTTTGGCTTGGAATAAATCAGCAACGGTAATGGCTTGACTGGGATCTTTAATCAACTTTTGGGTCATTTCCCGCGCTAAGGCATTGACTAACCAAGGTTGACCATTGGTTAATTCAAATACAGATGTTAAAACATTTGGTTCAAAGATTTGCCCGGTTAAATCTGTATGTTGTTGATAAAGTTCTGCCACTTCTTCAGCGGTAAAATTCCGCATTGTGAAGGATTCAACTTTGATATTAAAGGGGCTAGCTGTTCCTAGTCGTTCACTCCCCCCTGAGGCCACTTTATAATCTCGGACATCCCGCAAACCAATTAAGGCTAAGGATTGCGGAAAGGCTTGGGGGCGACTGGGATAGCCATCCCGCAGTTGTCGTAAAACGCCGATTAAGACTTCATTTTGGAGGGCATCAATTTCATCGATAAAGACCACAAGGGGGCGGGGGGATGCTTTGGCCCAAGCACTGAGGGCAGCACCCAAACGGCGACCGGCATCGGCTTCGGGCCAGGGAGGAGGCTGAAGTTCTGAAGGAAGGAATGCCTCGGCAGAACCTCGCCAAGCATTAAGCATTGCTTTTTCGGCTTTGCCTAAATCATCGGGGAAGGCGGCTCCGACTTCAGCGGAAACCATAACGGCGGTATAGGCTCCGCTGGCGGTGAGTTCTTCGCCAAGGGCAATCATGGCGGTGGTTTTGCCTACTTGTCGAGGGGCATGAATGATGAAGTAGCCTCGCTGATCAATCAGTTGCATCACTTCAGGGAGTCGCGCTGTGGGGGAGAGCATATAGTGAATATCTGCTTGGCAGGGGCCGGCGGTGTTGAACCATTTGGGCATGGTGGCGATGAGGAGGGGGGACAACTCTTAGGATAGAGGGTTATAAGAAACAAATGAACGGCTGGGTAACAGAAACCGGGTTTCTGTGAGGATGCTAGGGCAGAATGAGCCAATGCAAGAAACCCGGTTTCTAGGTTTGCGCTGAGTGGGGATGAAACAGTTGTAGGGGCGAAAAATCTTTCGCCCCTACAGATCTTTGTGCCTCTGGCAGGCTTACGCCAACACCCCTACAGTTTGATGGGTTTTATGGGAAGGTTGGGTTATTGATAGAGGGAGAGGGTGGGGAAGATGCGGGAGACGATGCCGTTGGGTCGGAGGTTGGCGTTGGGGGAAGGGGTGGGAACGAGGGGGGTGCGTTCTTCCCAGTCTTGGGTGGTGAAGGTGGTGGTGGTGATGCCGGTGGTGTTGGGTTCAAGGTTGAACACGGGAGCGGGGAAGGGGTCGGTGAAGTGGAAGCTACCCGGTGCGAGGCTGACGGTTTGGGATGCACCGCCAATTGTGCCGCTAATGCTGCCACTGGTTCCAAACTGACCGCTAGTGACGGTTTGGCGATCAACATAATTGAAAGTAAAACCAGCCACATTTTGAGGGCCAACGCTCACGTCAACTATACCTGTCAAGTTGAGAGCAACCGGAATATTCGTGAATAAAACAGGGCCATTGGGGGTAAATGCCGAACCGGTAGCCAGTAGATTTTTTGTGTTGCTGTTCCAGTTTGGGGTTCCATTAATCCGTAAAAGCACCGGCACAGCCCCCGCTGTGATATTGCCAAATAAAGCGGGGTTAGCCACCAATTCAGCATGAGTATAATTCCCCGATTGAATCCGTCCTTGGGCCGTTTCCAGATAGCCTGCCACTGGAGAGAGATTGGGAGCATTATTTCCATTCTCCACGAAAAAAATTTCGCCGCCGGTGATGGTGATTTGGGCGTGGGCGGTGGTGGTGAGGAGGGTTGCGCCCAAGGTGAGGGCGAGGGTTGTGGTGAGGTTGGGTTTCATTGCGTTGTTTGTGTAAAGGTATCAGGTGAATGAATCGGGGGGACACAGGCCCCCCAGAAGGTTTAAAACGTTAGTGTTGTCCGCAGCGCACCGATCCAAATCGTGTCACTGCTGGCGGCGTGGTTGGGGTTAAACACACCGATAATCCCTGGCGTGAGCGTGATACTTGGCGTGAGTTGCCAACGGTAGAAGGCTTCGAGGTGGAGGGAGCGATCGCCCCTCCCCTCATTCGTTGCCCCCAAACTGCCTGCAAATAAACTCGGCACATTCCCCGTCAGCACGCCATTTTGCCGGAGATTACTCCCCGTAATCCGGGGGGGTTGACCAAAGAAGATCGCCCCTAAATTCCCCTCCTGAAAGAGATCGGGAAACTGGGCGGAGAACATCCAGTTCACCGTTTCCACACCCCCAGAGGTTCCCGTTGCCACCGCATTAGAGCGCGTCCAGCCCCCCCAAGTGCCTAACGTCACCTTTGGCGAAACCTGCCAATTGACCGTCGCCCCGACCCCATGGGTGCTAAAACGACCATCAGGAATCGCCCCAATCTGGTCATCCCCCGACCCTGTGGCCAGGAAACCCCCCAACGCACCCCCATAGGAATGGAGATAATACAACGCTGTATCAACGGTTTCCGTCGGCGTTAACAACACCTGAACCCCAGCGGTGTAAGCATTGCCCACCAAACCCAGAGCCGGATTGCCACTATCAAAGGCACTATAAACCGCCTGCACACTCGCCCGGCGGCCCACCTGCCAATCCAACCCGACCCCACCACTGGGGGAACCCAGTTGAATCACGGGGTTGCGTTGGGCAAAGCGGGAAATCGGCCCAAACCCGGCACTTTCCACCCGGCTCGGCCCCCGGAACACATTCACCGGATTCACCCCCCGCGGCCCCGCAATCACCGCGAGGCGATTCGTCACCAATTGCCGCAGATTCACATCCGTAAGGATCAAACTACTACCACTGTTGAATTCATAGCCCAACGTCGTGAAACTATTGTTAAAGCCGAAAAGCGTCAGATCGCGGGTGCTCAGGTTGCCCCCAGCCAACCCCGTCAACAACCGCGTCCGAGGGGAAAAGGTCGTCATTAGGGAAAGCTGGGCATTGTAACCAAAATTAAGTTCATTGGTGCGATCGCTCGTTTCCGCAATGCCATCCCGACCAATAAACAGAGCATTATTGAGGAGGGGAAGGGGTGCGAGTAAATCCGACTGAGAATCAAGCCGACCCTGCAAGCCCGCCACAACTTGACCAAATAACTGTGTAGTTGTGGAAAATTGATTATCTTCTAGGAAGCTAACCCGACTTTCCAAACCATCCACCCGTTGGCCCAAGTTGGTTAACTCAGACTCAAACTCCGCCATTAATTGCTCCATCACCGCCAAGGTTTCGGTGGGGACACCATCCACCTCAGCAATTAACCGCTCCATCGCCTGTAAACAGGCATTCAGACCGGCGGCAAACTCATAGCGACTGAGGGAGCGATTACCCCGAAACGTGCCATCGGGATAGCCCGCGATGCAGTTATAACGACTGATCAAATCGCTCAACGCCTGATAGGCCCAATCACTGGGGGCAACATCCCGCAACTGATTCACCCCCGTCACTTGCGCCATGGGGGCAGCGTTAAGGGTGGTTGAGCTATGGAATAGGGGGCTAGATTGGCCAAAGCCCCCAGCGTTAAAAGTTGGTGTATTGTTGGCGGAACCGGGTGCAAACTGTGATGGGTGGTTGAGATCAGAAGTTTCTGTGGTTAGGTCTGAAGTAGAAACAGAAAGGCGATGAACTTCCTGAGCGTGAGCAGGAAGATCCGCCAGCAAATGCAGACCAGTAGCTGTGACTAAGGGTATGAAAAAATCCGCATTAAAGCTATATAGTTTTAGGGTAAAGATACCCGCAAGCAAGAAAAACGAGGTGTATTTGCACTGACATCGAGCAAAACTACTGACTCAACTTAAGGTCAGACGTTTGAGAGTAGAAGACTGCAATAAATAGTCTCTACATGGATATATTCTTTGTCAATAATTTTCTCAGTAAAAAATAATGTGGAGGTGCAAGCTTTCTCGCCCCTAGGGTTTTGAGCATTTCAACCCCGGATGACGGTGATTTTTCGGCCTGTGGCCGTCACAGCCTCCTCACAGGTGGTACGTTCCTCAATATCCGGCAACCCAGAGCGGCGATCAAAGATCACCAACCATCCCCAATCTAAGCCCAACCCCGCTAAATAATCATCAATCTGCTCTAACCCTTCTGGCAAGGGATCACGCCGTCCATCCCGCCAGACCTTGAGTTCAATGGCAATGGTGACTTCCCCATAACGCAGATATAAATCCATCCGCCGGGAAGCAATGGCATATTCCCGCTCCAACGTTCCCCCGCCATTCACAACCCGATGGAGAAACGCCATCATCACCAAATGGGGGGCAATTTCATGGTAGGGCGCACTCTTGAGTAAAGGCTGACCATGCTGCCGCCAAAACTTTAAAAATGCCGTTAACAATGCTTCTGGGATTAACCTGCCCTGTTCATCTAACCAAGTGGGAGCAATCAAGGGCAAACTATCTCTAGGGCCACCGGCTAACATTCGGGGCATCACTTCCCGATAAATCGGATTCGCAATCACCAACCCCCCCGCCGGATGGCGACGCACCAACCCTAAATCAACGGCAAACTGACGATCATCAGGGGGGATTTCGCCCAGATCTTCCCCCGCTAACATCGGCTCTAAAATTTGACGAATGCGGGGTTCTCGCAATCGTTCTGCTAAACTATCGAGGTGGGTATCATTGCGTTGAATGAGGATTTCTTTTGCCTGATAAAAATGTTCAACGGTAATAGTTTCAACGATTTTCATATCTTCAATAATGACCTTAACCAAGGCATTCACCAGCCAAGGCTGGCCATTGGTTAATTCATAGGCATAATCAAAGGCTTCCGGCGTAAATTCTTGCTCGGTTGTTTCAGTATGCTGTTGATAGAGTTCCACCATTTCTGCAATGGTAAAATTTCGCATGGTGATCGAACGAACTTTGATATTAAAGGGGCTAGATGTTCCCAATTTTTCACTCCCTCCCGAAGCCACTTTATAATCTCGGACATCGCGCAAACCGATCAAGGCGATGGATTGGGGAAACTCTTGAGGGCGATTGGGATAGCCGTCGCGGATTTGGCGCAGGACGCTAATTAACACCTCATTTTGCAGAGCATCAATTTCATCAATGAAGAGAACCACAGGGCGAGGGGATGCAGCGGCCCAGGCTTTTAATGCTGTGCTAATCCGTTCTCCCGGTTTGGCTTCGGGCCAGGGGGGCGGCAATAATTCCTTGGGTAAGCGGGCTTCACAGGCGGATCGCCACACGCCAAGCATGGCATCTTCAGCCATACCAACATCTTTGGGGAAGGCGGCCCCCACTTCAGCGGATACCATGACGGCGGTATAGTTGCCGCTGGCGGTGAGTTCTTGACCGAGGGCGATCATGGCGGTGGTTTTGCCCACTTGTCGGGGGGCATGGAGGATGAAGTAGCCGCGCTGATCAATCATTTGCACGACTTCAGGGAGGCGCGCTGTGGGGGAAAGCATATAGTGAATATCTGCTTGGCAGGGGCCAGCAGTGTTGAACCATTTGGGCATGGTGGTAATGGGAGGTGAGGACATTTCTACTATAGAGGGTTTCTCTACTCCAGTAGGGGCAAAAATCTTTCGCCCTCCCCCCTAGAACAGTGGCGCGATCGCCCGCCTTGCCGCTACAATAGACCCTACCCCATCTCACCGGTGGGTGTTTTAGCTTGCTCTGGTAGCTCAAAGGATAGAGCAAACGCCTTCTAAGCGTTCGGTTACAGGTTCGACCCCTGTCCAGAGCGTTGTTGTAGTTGGATGCGATCGGGGGAAAATGTCCCTGGGCTAAAATGTGCCTGTAATTCCCTGCGCACTTCCCCCGTTAAACTATAGAGGCCGCAGAGATTGGGAACCGCCATCAACAAGAGGGCGAGATCGCTGATCTCCACCACCAACTCCGGGCGAATCACCGTACCCATAAACACGAGGCTCAGTTGCAAACTGTGGTAAATGCCCCGATGGCGTTGACCGAACAGATAGCCCCAAGCCTGTTGGCCGTAATAACCCCAGGCGAGGATCGTCGAAAAGGCAAAACAGAAAGTGGCGATCGCCAATACCCAAGGAAACCAAGCGATCGCCCGACCAAAGGCCGCACTGGTTAACTCTGCCCCCGCAAACTGGGCATATTGGGGGGCCTGATAGGCTCCCGTGAGAATGATCACCAACGCCGTTAAATTGCAAATCACCACCGTATCCACCAACGGCTCCAACGTGGAAATAATCCCCTCCTGTACCGGCGTGGTTCCTTCCGTCGCGGCATGGGCGATCGCCGCCGTGCCAATATTGCCCTCATTGGAAAAAGCCGCCCGCTGGAACCCCAACACCATCATCCCCATTGCCCCCCCAAGACCCGCTTTCGGATGCCAAGCATCCTGCCAAATCAGGGCGATCGCCCCCGGCACAGCCTGGCCATGGCTCACCACAATCACCAACGCCGCCCCCACATAGAGGCCACACATCACCGGCACGAGCCAAGCCGTCACCTGGCCAATGCGGTGAATTCCCCCCCAAGTCACCAAACCCACGCCCAAAGCCAAGGCCAGGCCATAATGGGCAGGCTCAAGGGTGGGGAACACATGGGCAAGGGCGCGGTAGGATTGCCCCGCCTGGAACATCCCACTGGAACCCAAGGATGCCCCCACACAACAGAGGGCAAAACCAGCGGCCAAAATCTTGCCCCAGCGGTGTTTCCCTTGGGCCGCTAAACCATGGCGCAGGTAATACATCGGGCCGCCGGATACTGTACCATCGCTGCGGGTTTCGCGATAGATCCGCCCTAAGGTGCATTCAATCAGCCGCGTATTCATCGTTAACAGCCCCGCCACCGTCATCCAGAAACAAGCCCCCGGCCCGCCCACCGTAATGGCGATCGCCACCCCGGCAATATTCCCTAACCCCACCGTCCCCGATAGTGCTGTCGTAAAGGCTTGGAACGAACTCACCCCTTGGGGGGATTGGTTATGCACCCGCAACAGTGTCACCGCTTCAGCGAAACAACGCAGATTGACAAACCGCAGGCGGAGGCTGAGGAGCACCGTCCCGGCGATCGACCAGAGGACAATGGCCGGCAGGCCGAAAATGGGAAAAAAGAGCCAAGCGGTGAGGTGATGGAGCAACTCAGTCAGGGCGGTTTCGAGGGCATTGAACCAATGGCTCACGGTTTTTCAGGGGGAAAGGGCTTAATTCTCGCCATTGTAGAGGATGGGGCAAGGGGGGGCGATAGGTACGCGATCGCCCATTGCTCTCTTCTCGTTAAAATGGGGGCAAGCGTGGCATAACGATCATCATGGATTCAACGTTGGCTTGTCGGTTGGGGACGTTTGGGGCGGCGGGAGGGGCGATCGCCCTAATCATCGCAAAAGAGGTGAAAACTGGGCAGCAGAGCGATCTCGCTTCTGTGTGTTCCGTTTTTGATTTGATTTAGTCCTCAAAGCAATATACTAAATGTCAGAGATTAAACGAAGTACCTATGTCTGCTGATCGCCTCCAAACATTTCAGAAAGCTTATCAAAATACGGATCTCACGCCACTGATTGAGCAGCAGGAACTTGAGCAATTTTGGGTGCAGTACGGTGTTGCCCCCCTTGAAGAATTGGTGCAGCTCATTGAGGATAATGCTGCACGCAATGCGAAAATTGTTTTTTCGGGTCATCGGGGCTGTGGCAAATCGACATTGCTTGCAAAATTAGGGCGACAGCTCAACGATCGCTACTTTGTTTCGGTCTTTTCTATTGCCGACACAATCGAAATGTCAGATGTGAACCACATCAATATTCTGTTTGCGATCGCGATCAACCTAATGAGGAAAGCGGAACAGGAAAATATCAAGATTTCTCAGGCTATTAAAGAGTCGTTTTACAAGTGGTTTGCAAAACGAACAAAGACTGAAACAGAACTTCTTCATGCCGAAATATCAGGCGGATTTAACTTCTGGAATTGGTTTGTGGGTAAGCTCAAAACTGAAGCCTCTGTCCGCAACGAAATCAAACAAGAATTTGAGCGCAACATCACAGATTTGGTCGCGAAACTGAACGAAATTGCAGCAGTAGTACAGCGCGGTAGTACAAAGGAAGTTTTGGTGATCATTGACGATCTCGACAAGCTTGATTTATCTGTGGTTAAACCCATTTTTCAAGATCACATCAAAGCTTTATTTCTGCCAGGTTTCAACATTGTCTACACCATTCCAATTTCGTCCCTACGAAATACGTCGCTACGGGCTTCCTTACAGAGTGAATCGGATGATCAAATTGTGGTGATGCCTGTCTCTAAACTTTTGGGCAAAGAAGATCGTCGCAACGCCAACCCTGTTTACCGAGAAGACGCGGTCGATACCCTCGTTAAAATTTTAAACAAACGTATTCCGTCTCAGCTATTGTCGGCTGAGATGACTCGTGAAATTGCCCTAGCCAGCGGTGGTGTACTGCGGGAGCTAATCCGTATTTCTAATCGCTGTTGTCGGATTTGTCTACGGGAGTTGCGCCGCGATCCCAGCCGCCACGACCTCCAAATTAGTTCAGATATTCTGGAGCAGGCTATCAACGATTTACGGCTTGATTTTGAAATCACTCTCGGCAAGGCCGATTATGACATTCTTAGCTCAACCTATGCCAATTTTTTACCCAATGATCCCAAGGATCAAGCCTTCTTAGATTTACTTCATGGCTTGCATATCTTGGAATATCGCAACAGTGCGGTGTGGTATGACGTGCATCCCATTGTAACGGACTTGTTGCAGCGCAAGGGGTTGATCCATGGCAGCAGTTGATTTCGCCCACATTGAAGCCCAAAACATGGATGCCTATGATGATCTGATCGTCACGGTATCAGCTAGTGATGGTGTGTTGAGCCTCTTTCTAGCGGTGTGTGATGATGCAGCCTTTCGGGAAGAAATTATTCAGCGGTACGAGGCAGAGTTGGCTCCCGACATCCCGGCCTATCGGGCTATAATTTCTCAGAATGAGCCAAGTTTATGGAAAGCTTTGGCAACGGTGGTGCAACGGGAACCTTGTTTACAAGCTGGGGCGAGGGGCGTAATTACGGTGTTGGGGGCGGATTCGTTGTTGCCGTTAATTTTGGGTGATGAATCTCGTTCTCAGCAGTCGCAGTTTTTGGGGTATCTGCAATGGACACGAGAAAGTTTACGGGAGTTTAAATATCCCATCATCCTGTGGGTTTCATCACGGCTATTGGCAGTGGTGGGGCAGAAGGCTCCGGATTTTTGGGGCTGGCGCAAGGATGTATTCCGGTTTAAAGCATTGCCGAGGATAGTGCCGGTTAGGGGTACAATGTTCGAGCGTTTGGATGAGCGGCAATTTAGCCTTGAAGATGATGACGATGAGTTGCCGATTGAGGAATTACTGAAGTTAGTTGAGGAGCGAGAGCACCTGAAAAATGCGAAGGATGATCCAATCCTTGCCACGCTCTATGTTGGGTTAGGGAAGGCTTATGAGCATCAGTCAGAGCGCAGGGGAGCCGCAGCGTATAAAAGTTCTGTGGCAGAGGCGATCGCATGGTACAACAAAGCGATACAACTCCAAAAGTTGCAGGATTCTGATCCGGTAGCATTGGCAACAACCCTCAATAACCTGGCAAATTTATATCGATTACAAGGGAAATATGGGGAAGCTGAACCCCTCTATCTTGAAGCCTTGTCCATCGCTCGCGCCAGCCTCTCCCCCAACCATCCCAACTTAGCAACCCACCTCAACAACCTGGCGGAGTTATACGAGTCGCAAGGGAAATATGGGGAAGCCGAACCCCTCTACATTGAAGCCTTGTCCATCGTTCGCGCCAGCATCCCCCCCAACCATCCCCACTTAGCCACGCACCTTAATAACTTGGCGGGGTTATAGCGATCACAAGGGAAATATGGGGAAGCCGAACCCCTCTTCCTTGAAGCCTTGGCGATTGATCGCGCCAGCCTCCCCCCCAACCATCCCAGCTTAGGCATGAGTTGTGGGAATTTTGGGCGTTTGAAGTTTGCTCAAGAACTGTATGAAGAAGCCGAACCACTCTTTTTAGAAGCATTTACCATCTTTTCGGAGAGTCTAGATGAGAGTCATCCATATATCAATACAGCATTAAATGATTGCATCAACTTCTATCGCACCGCCCTCGCTGCCGGACTGCCCGACATCCGCCTCCGCTCCCACCCCTTGGGTGACGCGATTCGCTCCCGGTTATGGAACCACCTTCGCCATTGAAACATTGCCCTGTGAAACCGTGCTAATCCTTCATTATGAACCGCTGCAAACAGCATAAATATTGTCCGACCCGATGCCCTCAAAATCAACCGCGATCGCCAGAAAACTGTAAAATTATCCCCACGACATCATTGCCAAACGTGACCCTCAAAACGCCATGGATGAACAACAGCAAAACCAAGCATTCGCCGATCTGATCCAAACCTTTTACCACCAAGGCAAAGCGCCCGCCACCTCAACCAATTATTCTTGGCGCAATCCGGCGGGGGAAATTATCATTTCCCGCAGTGGCGTAGATAAAGCGAAATTTAGCCCGGAAGATTGGATGAAGGTGGATTTAAACGGGTTGCCTTTGCCGGAATATGCCCATTGCAAACCTTCAGCGGAAACGCTGATCCATTGCTTTTTATACGCCCAATTTCCTGATACAAAATGTATTTTGCATAGTCATTCGGTGGCGGCGACGGTGTTGTCGGGGTTGTATTGCCGAGAGGGAACAAATCGAGAGCGGGGGGAAATAGTCTTTCAAGACTATGAAGTTATTAAAGGGATTCGTGGCTACCATACCCATGATTGCCAGCTTAGACTCCCCATTGTGGCGAATAGTCAGGATATGGGGGAACTGTGCGATCGCCTCTCCATTGCATCCTTGCAAAACTTTGGTTTTCTCATTGCCCGCCATGGCCTCTATGCCTGGGGGGATAGTCTGGGGGAAGCGAAACGCCATTTAGATGTGTGGGAGTTTTTGCTAGAATGTGAACTCGCACTCCTCCAAATCCAGCATCCATGACCACTGTTTTTAAAACCGTCAGCCAAGAAACCCTCACCGACCCCGCCCACATCCAAGCCTTCCTCAACAGCCACGGGATTATTTTTGAACAGTGGCCAACCCCCGCCCATTTAGCCCCCGATGCTGAACCGGCGGCAATCTTGGCCGCCTATGCCGAGCCGGTCAACGCCTACATGGCCACCCACGGCTATCAATCGGTGGATGTGGTCAATATTCACCCGGCGATCGAAAACTACCCCGCCATTCGGGCCAAATTCCTGGCGGAACATACCCACGCTGAAGATGAAATCCGCTTTTTTGTGGAGGGGGAGGGCTTATTTTGGTTCAATCTTGAGGGTGAGCCGGTGTTTAATATCCGCTGTTGTGCGGGGGATTTTATTTCCGTTCCCCAAGGGACAAAGCATTGGTTTGATGCGGGGGAAGTTCCCAACGTCAAAGCGATCCGCATTTTCTCCACCACCGAAGGCTGGACTCCCCTCTATACCGGCTCCGGCATCAGCGAACAATATATGTATTGATCATTTTTTAAGGTCAAAATGGCAGATCAGTCTGATGAAGACAAGCTCATTCAAGTTCTCCAAGATCATCGTAATTTAAAGTACTGGGTAATGCAGCAACTTCGCGCTCGAATGATTGAATGTCAAGAAACCTATGGTAACAATTCCAAAGGAGACATTGTGCTTGAGGATAGCAATGATGCTTTAGCTGTTCAGGACTGGGCCCATGAAATGCATCATTTTTTTAATCCTGATGAACCGCTGACTCAACAGGCTTCAGGCAAGCTATCTGATGCAAGCTATCTCGAAATCAAAACGACTTATTTATGTGGTCAAGAGGCTGAATACATTATTACCAAAGGCACTGTTGTCGTTGTGGTGAGCGCTGCTAAAATTTCTCGTCCTAGTCAAAAAAAGCTAGCGGGTGCGGGAATTAGTTTTGTGGCTAATGTGTCAAGGTCGCAATTTAGATAATTGTGTTCTAGGAGGATTAAAATGCTCAGTTTTAATTTCTATGGAAAGTCAAATCAAAAAGCACATTCGATTCAATTTTCTGAAGATTTTTATCAGTGGTTAATTGAATCAGATTTTGGTTGGGTTGGGCGTTCTCGTTTGATGAAAATTATGATTGATGGTGAATGGGAAGAGTTGCCGGTTATTACCTTGGAAAATCCAACGCGGGCAATGTTGGTTACTTATTTGAATGAAATGGTTTTGAGGGAGACAGGCAATTTTTTGCAAGATTTGGATGAAAATTTACCCCGCGAGCGACTAGAGCCACGGCACTATCGGATGAAAAAGTTATTAGAATTGCTCAGTTGTATGAAAGATGTAGATTGGATGTATTTTCAACGGGTTTAGAGCGATTTTAAAAGGGCTTGACGCATGGCCTCGACGGGGGCGGGTTCCCCTAGCCAGCGGGTGAGGGCGATCGCCCCCTGTTGCACTAACATTTCTGTACCATCGATGGTTAACACCCCCTGGCTTTGGGCCAGTTGTAAAAAGCGACTGGGGCGGGGGGTGTAGATCAAGTCGTAGGCGATCGCCCCTGGGGACAACGTTGCCAATAATTCCACCGGAACCGGGGAATCCTCGGTGTGGGGTTCCATGCCGATGGGAGTCGTGTTGATGAGTAGCCGGGTTTCGGGGATGAGGCGGGGCAGGGCATCCCAGGTATAAACCTGGAGACGCTCCCCCAAGGCCGTCGTCTGCCAACTGGCATGGAACCGCGCCACCCGCTCCGCATCCCGCCCCACCACATGAATCTCCCGACAACCCAATTCAGCACAGCCCGCCACCACCGCCCGACAGGCTCCCCCATTCCCCAACACCACCGGAGCCACCCCCGACCAATCCCAATCGAGGGCTTGCAAAGGGGCGATAAACCCGGCGGCATCGGTATTCGTGCCATGCCAAGCCTGATCGACGCGCCACACCGTATTCACAGCCCCAATTTGCTGGGCAATGGGGGTGATTTCCTGGAGCAAGGGGATAATCGTCTGCTTGTGGGGAATCGTGACGCTAAACCCCACCACGCCCAGGGCCGCAAGACCTTCCAAACCCGTTGTTAAATCCGCCGGAGCGATGGGGAAAGGGAGATAGACGAAATTGCGGTGTAGTTGGGCGATCGCCGCATTGTGCATCGCCGGAGAGCGGGAATGCTCCACGGGATAGCCGATCACACCGAGCAATTGCGTTTTACCGTTAATTTTCGTCATGGGAGAGGACGGGAACTGTGCCATAATTGGGGTGAGCATTAACCCTACATTGTATCCATCTTCATGACTTCCACCCCTTCATCCCCACAGGTACGTGGGCCACGCCGCCTTCTCGTTACCGGAGGAGCAGGTTTCATTGGTAGTAACTTCGTTCACCATTGGGCCAAGACCTACCCCCAGGATCGAATTGTGGTGCTGGATGCCTTGACCTATGCGGGCAACCGGAAGAGTCTTGCAGACCTAGAAGGGAGTGAGAATTTCCGCTTTGTGGAAGGGAATATTGGCGATCGCCCCCTCCTGGATGAACTGTTAGCCACAGAAGCGATCAACACCGTGGCCCACTTCGCCGCTGAATCCCACGTTGACCGCTCCATCCTCGCCCCCGATGCCTTCATTCAAACCAATATTGTCGGAACATTCACCCTCCTCGAAGCCTTCCGCCACTATTGGCAACAGGCGGATTTTAGCGAACTCCCCCCTAAAAAATGGGCCTTTTTGCATATTTCCACTGACGAAGTTTACGGAAGTTTAGGCGATCATGACCCTGCCTTTGCCGAAACCACCCCCTACGCCCCCAACAGCCCCTATTCCGCCTCAAAAGCCGCCAGCGATCATTTGGTACGCGCCTACTATCACACCTACGGCATCCCCATCCTGATCAGCCATTGCTCCAACAACTACGGCCCCTATCAATTCCCCGAAAAACTGATCCCCCTCACCTGTATCAATATCCTCATGGGTAAACCCATCCCCGTCTATGGTGATGGCAAACACATCCGGGATTGGCTCTATGTGAGGGATCATTGCCGCGCCCTTGATGTGTTAATTCATAAAGGCAACCGTGGCCAACGCTACAACATCGGCGGCAACAATGAAGTGCGCAATATTGAATTGGTGCATATTATTTGCCAACTCATGGATGATCTGGCGGTGGATCTGCCCACCAGGCCCGCAAGGGATTTGATTACCTATGTGGACGATCGCCTCGGCCATGATCGCCGCTATGCCATCAACGCCCGCAAAATGTCGATCCATTTGGGTTGGAATCCTTCCACTGGCATTGAGGAAGGGTTACGGGAAACGGTGCGCTGGTATTTAGATCATCGGGACTGGTGGGAACCGCTACTCACGGGGGAATATCACCAGTTCTATCAAAAAATGTACGGTGTCGTCTAACTCCGAGGGAAGCCGTTGCGGATCAACGTAGGGGCGTTGGCGTAAGCCTGCCGGAGGCACAAAAATTTTTCGCCCCAGACTTCGCGACAAATCTAAAGGGTTTGCCCCCATTAAAAACCCCCATTGTCATCAATGGGGGCTTTTAATCAATGCGGAACGCGAGACTTGAACTCGCACAGGAAAACTCCCACTAGAACCTGAATCTAGCGCGTCTACCAATTCCGCCAGTTCCGCAACTGAACTTGAACGCAATTACCTAATTTACTGAATCTTTTGGCCATTGTCAAGGGGTTTCACGCCAATCATCAGGGCCATCTCTAGCCATTTCCAATAACAGTCCACATCCTCAAAGCCAATATCTGTTAACCAAGTGAGTTGGGTGTGGAGGTCGAGGAGTTGATTGGAGGGGTCATCGGGTTGATCGCCATAGCCGATGGACTCCATGAAATGACGATGGAGGGCGGGGGAAGGGGAGGCAACCTGTTCAAGATTGGCGAAAATGCCCCCCGGTTGGAGCCGGGCGAAAATTTCCCCGTAGAGACTGCGTTTGCGTTCGTGGCTGAGGTGGTGGATGGCAAAGCTGGAGACGATCGCCTCAAAATTCCCCAAATCCGGCAAGGGTTGATCCAAATTATGGGCTACCACCGTCACTGTGGGATCCTCCCGGAAGCGATCGCTCGCCTGGGCTAACATCGTCGGCGAAAAATCGAGGGCGATGCTTTCCATTGGGGGGCGATCGCCCTTCAACAGCCCCAACAGCCGCCCGTCCCCCGTCCCCAGATCCAACACCCGCCCGACATTTAACGGGATGTGGTCGAGCAAAACCTGCTCCCCCTCCCGGCGGTGGGGAATGTGATCGGCACGGTTTAAATATTGCCAAGCATGATCTGGCGTAGTCCAGCGATTGATCGCATCATCATTAAGCATCACAGATACAATTAAGTTGGTCGTTAAGTTATCCGTAAAATTACGGCGATTAACCATCAATCTACCATATTTGATAACTCTGATTAAAGAAGAGATTAAGACCTGTTTAAGGATTTTATGATCTTCACTAAACTTGCCAAAAAACTGTATTAATTCTGACGAATGATAAAAAAATCAGGATAGAGTAGAAGCACAAAAATTCCCCAGTCGGCCATGATCCAGCTTGATCGCCCTAAACCTCCTCGTTCTATGCCATTGTTTTCTCAACCCAGCGCTTCCCCGATGGCGGCAATTGAAACAAAAACCTTAGCCCTAGATTCAACCCTAGGGGATCTTTCCCTCTATCAGGTGGAAGTTGCCGCCCATCAATTGGTGATGGATGTGGCAAAATTGTTTGATCAAAATCCCCTCTTTCCGGGGGTCGTTTTAAAGGCAGACTCGGAATTTGTGGGGATGATTTCCCGCCGCCGGTTTTTAGAGCGGATGAGTCGCCCCTATGCTTTGGAGTTATTTTTAAAGCGGCCGGTGCGATCGCTCTATGAATTCACCCAAGTTCCCTGTGATATTTTCAACGAGACGACGCTGATTGTTGAAGCGGCTAGACGGTCGTTAGAGCGATCGCCAGAACTCATCTATGAGCCGATCCTCGTCCATGCGGAAGAGCGGGGAACCTACTACCTCGTTGATGTCCATCAACTGCTCCTCGCTCAATCCCGCATCCATCAACTCACCAGCCAACTCCTCGATCAAACCAGTTATGCCGAACGGATGCAGACGGAAAAAATGGTCAGCTTAGGGCGCATGGTAGCAGGGGTTGCCCATGAGATTAAAAATCCGGTGAACTCGATTAATGGTAACGTTGAATTTCTCACCGATTACTATACGAATCTGCTCGAACTGATTACCTGTTTTGAAGAAGAGGTCAAAAATCCGAGCCAAAAAATCAAAGATTTAAAAGATGAAATCGATTTAGAATTTATCCTCGAAGATGCGCCGAAAATCCTCAAAAGCATTCAACTGGGATCGGAACGCTTGGTACATATCGTCACCAGCTTAAGGAACTTTTCCCGCATTGATGATCAGAAAAAACAGCTTATTAATGTCCATGAATGCGTTGATGGCACATTGTTAATTCTTGAAAATAAAACCAAGCATGATATTATCATCCAGAAGGACTATGATAATTTGCCGGAAATTGCCTGTTATTCTGGGCAACTGAGTCAAGTCTTTATGAATTTACTGGCCAATGCTATTGATGCCTTAATGGAAAAGAAAGAGCAAAATCCCGATCTGGATTGGCAGCCGGAAATTAAAATTGTCAGCCGCTATCTAGAGCAGTATAAAGCCGGTCAAGGGATTAGTATTAAAATTATTGACAATGGGCCAGGGATTCCCCTCGAAAATCAACAGAAAATCTTTAATGATTTTTTCACCACGAAACCTGTGGGCAAAGGCACGGGCTTAGGGTTGGCCATTAGTTATCAGGTGGTGGTGGAAAAGCATCAAGGGGAATTGAAATTGGTTTCTACCCTGGGGGAGGGGACGGCCTTTGAAGTGTTGTTGCCGTTTTAGGGAATGGGGAATGGGGATTGAGGGGATTGGTTTTTTAGATCTTTTAGATCCTTATAGATTTTCTGGATGGAAGAGAGGACTGAAGTCCCCACGACAAACGCGACGCAGGTTCGTAGTCACGACTGAAGTCGCTATCCCCCTCTAGAGGGGGATTTTTCGCCATTGGAGGGAGTTGGGGCGGGGCGATCGCCCCCTGTCTTTTCTCCACCCCAAGGGCAAACCCATAAACAGCCGATGAAGGAGAGCAAGGATTATTATAATGGGGTCACTCTTGCCCCCTTCCTTTGCGCTAATGTCCTCCCAGCCCTTTCAAGCCGCCTACGACAGTTTGCATAATCTGGGCATACTCTTGGTACAGTTTTTGCAAAACCTGCGGGCCAAACAGGTGGCCCCCGAAGAGGATCGCTCAACCCTCCAGGATTTAGAACTGGAAATTCAACAGGCCTTGATGGCACTGAAGGAGCAACGCTACCAAGTGGCGGTGATTGCGGCCATGAAGGCGGGAAAAAGTACATTCCTCAATGCGCTGATTGGTGCGGATGTGCTCGCATCGGAAACAGAATCCTGTACGGTGTGCCGGACGGAAATTAAGGCGATCGCCCCTGGTGAAATCCCCTACCTCCTCGAATACCGGGAAAACGAACGTCACCCCGTCACCCTCGCCCAGGGGGATTCCCACCTCATTCGTCAACAATTTTTGCAACGCACCCATTGGATCCGCGCCACAGGGAACCGCGATCGCACCACCCGCTTTGAACTCTATCACCCCATCACCGCCCTCACCCCCTACACCGCCCTCCATGGCTTCACCCTCGTCGATACCCCCGGCCCCAACGAATGGCGCGATGCTGCCCTCGACACCCTCGATCTGCGGGAAACCACCCTCGCCGCCCTCCGCAACTGTGATGTGATCCTCTTCATCCTTGACTACTCCTCCTTTAAAGAAAGCACCAACTCCGAACTATTGCGGCAACTCACCCAAGAACGCGGCGAATTCCTCAATCGTAGCCAGCGGGCCATTTATTTCATCCTCAATAAAATTGATCGCAAAACCGAAGAAGACCGCCCCATTGCCCATGTTATCGACGATTTGCGCCGCAGTCTGCAAGCATTCGGCATTCATAATCCGATTGTTTATCCCGCTAGTGCTTGGCAAGGATTACTCGCTAAACTGATTCAAAATAACACCGCCACCGATATCCATTTAAAAGACTTTAAACGGTTTTTTAGTGGTCGTTATGCCCAAGAAACCCCCAACGGCGATCTGATCCTCCCTTCCCCGCAAAAACTTGCCCATCAAGCCCTCAAAGATAGCCTGATCCCCAATATTGAGCGGTCAATTTTATCAGATATTGTCCGTAATTCCGGTTGGAACCTATTGCGAGATATCACCGCCCGCCTCGATCGCTCCGCCCATGCCGTCGAAGACATCCTCAACACGCGCATCCAAGGCTGGAGCATGGAAATCAAACCCCTGCGGCAAAAAATGGAGGAATATAAACGGCTGGCGAAAAACGCCATTGTTCAGATTCGCGGTGTGAAGCGGTTAGTCGAAGATCAAGAGCAAAAATTAGTGGCGCAATTTCGTTGGCAAATTACTGATTTTGCCACCCGTGCGAAACTGGCAATTCAGCAGGAATTTGAATTGTTTGTCCAATATCGCTTTTCAGACTTTAACCCCTATGCCAGTCCTGAACCCCCAGAGCCGACCGAAGAAAGTGCAGAGCCGGAACCGCTGAATTTTTCCGTACCGCAAAAACTCGCGGATTCCTTTAAAAAAGTGGTGCGCAATTTTGTCGTTGAAGATGCGGAAGATCCCTATGTGATTCAATGCCAAAGTGAGGCAGAGGTGGAGCAGGTCAAGGCGGATATTAATCGCTTTTGCTCAATTTTGATTAAAGATTGGTGGACGAATACCCAGGATCATCTTTCTCGCTATGGGACACAAATTCGGCGGGAGTTGGTGGATGAGATGCAGCGTAATATTCAGCCGATTTCCGATGAGCTTTCCCAATATCTCGGCGATGCCCTGCAAATTTCGATGAATATTAACCCGATCCAAATGCTGATCTTTGATTTCCAAGGCATTGATACCCAGGTGCAACGCCAGACGGAAAATTATAGTCGCTGGACGCGGGAAAAAAAAACCGCCCTCTGTCGGGATTATGAGGTGGATATTCAGGTGGATGATCACCGCTCCTATTATGAAATTGATCTGCGCCAAACAATTCAGGCGATTCAGCGGGAAATCGATGCTCAGACGCGGGGGAGTTTGATTGTAGTGGAGCGGGTGATTAAGCAACAGGTGGGGGAAGATTTTGCCGTGGTGGAAAAACAAATTAATGACTATATTAATCGGTTTTTATTAGAGTTTGAGCGGTTGGTGAAGGAGCGGGAAACGCGGGAAGCCCAAGTCGATCAAATTTTGGCGTTTCTCGAACTGCAAAAACAAGGGTTAGACCGCTATTTGGTCAAGCTCAGTGAGTTACAGCGATTACTCGACAGTTGGCGATCGCCTTCGGTATAATCACCCTTGATCAGCGCATTGCTATTGGTTCAAGCAGGATAAAACACTGTGACATTTCAAGACATCATTGATAAAGGTGGGGTAGCCATCTGGCCCCTCCTGTTCCTCTCGATCCTGGCCATGGGGGCCATTTTTGATCGCCTCTGGTTTTGGTCACGGGTGCTGCTCCAAGAGCGGCAGATCCTGATGAGCATCATGGACACCGCCTATCGCAACTGGGATGCAGCGGTGGAAGTGGCACGGGACTATCGGGATCACCCCATGGGTCGCTTTTTTTTCACACCCCTTAACCTCCAAGAACCGGAGCCGGAGGTCTTTCACCTAGCCCTCGAAGCCGCCGCCGATGATGAATTGGCGATGATGCGGCGGGGCGATAAGGTGCTGGAAGCGGTGATCGCCCTTTCGCCCTTACTGGGGTTATTGGGGACGGTGTTGGGTCTGATTAATTCCCTCGGTTCGATTAGCATCAGTGACTTGGGAACCGCTTCCACGGCCGGTGTCACCTTGGGGATCGGGGAATCACTGATCTCCACAGCAGCGGGTTTGGTGGTGGCGATTATCAGCCTTGCCTTTTATCGCCTGTTTCAAGCCTTCCTCTTTGGCCAAATCCGGGTTTTTCGCAAGGCGGGCAGTGATTTAGAGCTACTCTATCGCCAACGTTGGGCGGATGTGGAACTGTCCAAAAATCCCACCCCTAAGAAAATTTTAGAGATTTAGCCCTATGACCCCATCCACACCGCAAAAACCCCGCAAACGCGCCCCCACTCCCGCCACCCATCCCCTCACCCTCTGGCAGGATACCCACAAACAGCAGGAGGAAGTGCGCATTGAGATCATTCCCCTCATTGACGTGATTTTCTGTATTTTGACGTTCTTTATCTTGGCGGCGGTGGGGGTTTCGCGGCAGCAGGCGATTAGCTTGAACCTCCCCAAGGCCTCCACAGGATCAGCCCAGATGCAGGATATGCTGATCATCAGTTTGGATGATTTTGGCCAGGTCTATGTGGAGCAAAGCCCCGTTTCCACAAGGAATCAACTCTCCCAAGCGGTGAGCAATTATATGCTCACCAGCCCCAATGGTTTGATGGTGCTCTATGCCTCGAAGGAAGCCCGTTATGATGAGGTGATTCAGGTGTTGGATATTTTGCGGGAAGTGGGGGGCGATCGCATCGCCCTCGCCACATTGCCCGGTGGCCAAGCCATCCCAGAAACCCAACCCAACCCCCTTGATCCCCCTCAACCCATCGAACCCAATCCCTTAGCACCGGAGTTAGCCCCCCTCGATCCCTACGGTGTGCCGGCCCCTGAACTAGAAACCCCCAATGAGCTAGAACCGCCTGGGGGCGTTGAGTTACCCCTCGCCCCCTAAATGCGGCCATCCCCACGAACGCGGCTCAGGGAACGGGCCGCCAACACACCGCCAATAAAGCCAAACAGATGCCCCTGCCAAGAAATCCCCGGTTGGCCGGGAAGCACGCCCCAGATCACGCTGCCATAGAGGAAGAAAACGAGGAGGGAGAGGGCAATGGAAGGAATATTCCGCTCAAAATAGCCCCGGAAGAGGAGAAAGCCAAAATAGCCGTAGATCAAGCCACTGGCTCCAATGTGAACGGAGCCGGGAGAGCCAAGCAGCCAGGTTCCTAAACCCGCCACAACCATTGTCCAAGCGGTGACGGTGAAAAAATCCCTTGTCTGTTGCACCATCACCAGCCAACCGAGGATCAGAAAAGGAACCGTATTGGCGATGAGATGGCCCCAGCCGCCATGGAGGAAGGGGGCGAAGAGAATACCCCGTAGCCCAATCAGGTTATAGGGGACAATGCCGAAGCGATCCAACCCTCCCCGCATCAGGTGCTGAAAAATAAATTGGTCGAGAATTTCTAAAACCCAGAATGTGGTGACAAAAAAGCCAAGAATTTGAATCTGGGTTTGGAGTTCTTCGCGAACAGACTCTTTATCCGGGTGGCGCATGATTTTTGAAAAAGGCAACTTCATCTAGTATGGCATTCTCGCTTTGGGGATCAAGCCGGGGAGAGGGGAGGATATAGTGGGAGTACAAGGCAGTGATGAAGGGGGAAAGATGGTAAAACTGGGCTGGATGGGGATGATCACTGGATTAGCGGTGGGAATAAGCCTACCCCTAGGGGCAACGGTACAAGACCCGGCATTGATTCGGGAATTGGATCAGAATATTCAGGAATTGCTGATAACCCGACGGTGCGATCGCTGCAACCTCACCACCGCCAACCTCAGCCGCCGCCCCCTAGAGCGGGTTTCGCTGCGAACCGCTGTCCTCAATGGGGCCAACCTCAGTTTTGCCAACCTCAGTTTTGCCAATGTGCGCGGCTCTAGCCTCAACGGGGCCAACCTCACCGCCGCCCATCTGCGCTACACCCACCTCACCGGCAGTGCTCTCCGCCGCGCCATTCTCGACAATGCGACGCTCTTTGCGGCCCAACTCCAAGGCACCGATTTGAGTGAGGCTCAACTGCAACGGACGGATTTAATCAACGCTGACCTCACCGCCGCCAACCTCAACCGTGCCACTCTCACCCAGAGCCACGCCCAAGACGCAAATTTTGCCGGGGTGGATTTCACCTGGGCAAATTTGCAAAGCACGGATTTTTACGGAGCTAACTTTACCGCCGCCACGTTTGATCACACCGATTTACGAGGAGCCAACCTTACCAACGCCGATTTAACCGATGCCAATTTCCGTGATGCCCTGCTCAGTGGAGCGGATTTTACCGATGCGGTTTTATGTCGGACGGTGATGCCCGATGGCAATATTGTTGGGGCGGATTGTGAGGATGCCCCCACTGCCGATATTCCGTAGGTTGCTCAATAAATGGTGCGTCAATGGTGCGTCAGCCGTTCCGCTTCTCTTTTTCGTCCTGGCTTAATCGCTCTGACGCACCCTACGCCTTGATTGTAGGGTGCGTCAGAGCGGATCAATGATCATACTGATGATCCATTTGTTTCTGACGGACCATTGACCAAGATCAAGAGTCTAAACCTGCGGAATGTGAGTTTAAACCAACACCTCCAGCGTTGCTACCACCGCCGCCCCCAAGGCCGGTAAATCATAGCCCCCTTCCAACCCAAAAAAGAGGCGGGGGGCTAGGGGGCGGATTTGTTGGGTGAGTTGGGCAAAATCGGCGGGCTGGAGACAGATGGAGGCAAGGGGATCGGCGTGGAGGGCATCGTAACCCGCGCTGACGATCAACAGATCGGGCTGAAATTGGCTTAAAAACGGGATCACCTGCTGAGTAAAGGCGGTTTGGTATGTCGGAAAAAGGCTGTTGGGGGGGATGGGAATATTGAGGACATTGCCATGATGGCCTTGATCGCTGGCCCGGCCTGTACCGGGGTAGGCGGGGGATTGGTGGAGGGAGCAATAGCAAATCGCTGGATTATTTTCGATCAGATCCTGCGTACCATTGCCGTGGTGAACATCCCAATCCAGAATAGCGACGCGATGAATCCCCGGTTGGGCAAGGGCATAATGGGCGGCGATCGCCCCATTCCCCAACAAACAAAACCCCATCCCCATTTTGGCAGTGGCATGGTGGCCGGGGGGACGGGCGAGAACAAAGGCAGGCTCATTCCTCAGGGCAAAATCCACGCCATCGAGCCAAGCATTGACTGCTAATAAGGCCACATCATAACTATCAGGGGATACCGGCGTATCTAGATCCAATGCGCCCCCCCCAGGCCGCTGGGCGAGGTGTTGGAGCAATTCGAGGTATTGGGGATCATGGATTTGCGTAATCCAAGGGAGGGGATCGCGCTCCGTTAAAGGGGTGGGAAGATGCCAAGCGAGGCGATCGCCCCAAGGCGCAGCCCGCAGCGCCTCCACAATCGCCGTCAGCCGTTGGGGGCATTCGGGATGGCCGAGGCCGGTGAGGTGGTCGAGGAAGCGATCGCTATAAATGAGGGCAACCATGGGGGGAGTGGGGAGTAGGGAGTAAAATAAATGGGCCTAGGGGCGAAAAATTTTTGTGCCTCCGGCAGGCTTACGCCAACGCCCCTACAATGTTGTGGTTCATGACTGAAAATTTGTCAACTATTCCCTATTCAACCTCCTGCTCAATGGGAATGGTAACTCTAAACTCTGTCCCGGCTCCAGGTTGCGATTGACAAACTAATTCCCCATGGTGTTTTTCGGTAATAATTTGATAACTAATGGCTAGCCCTAGGCCTGTGCCTTTCCCTAACGGTTTTGTTGTAAAAAAGGGATCAAAAAGGCGGCGTTGAATGCTGGGGGGAATGCCGGGGCCATTGTCCATAAAGCGGATTTGAATCCCTTTGCCGGTGGGTAAGATTTCAGTAGTGATCACAATTTGGCTGGGTTTTTGCTTTTGTTCCGGTTGGCCGTCCCGCTCTTCGAGGGCATCAATGGCATTGCTGAGAATATTCATGAATACTTGATTTAACTGTCCGGCATAGCCTTGAATTTTAGGCAAATCAGCATAGTTTTTGATCACGATAATCCCCACGGAATCCGCCCGGGGCTTGAGGCGATTTTGCAAAATCATTAATGTACTTTCTAACCCTTCGTAAATATCCACCAGCTTCATTTCCGCTTCATCCATCCGGGAAAAATGGCGCAGGGAAACGACAATTTCTTTAATCCGATCTGCTCCGACTTGAAGCGAGGCAAAGAGTTGAGGCAGATCTTCGATCAAGAATTCCAGATCAATGGCTTCGATTTCTTCCTGAATGGCAGAGGCGGGTTGGGGGTAGGTGGTTTGGTAGAGGGCGATGAGGTTGAGGAGGTCTTGAATATAGTTTTCGGCATGGCTGAGGTTGCCGTAAATGAAGTTAACGGGGTTATTGATTTCGTGGGCGACTCCCGCGAGTAATTGCCCCAAACTAGACATTTTTTCAAGTTCTAACAGTTGGTTTTGACTGCGTTGGAGTTGAAATTCTAATTGTTTGCGATCAGTGATATCAAGGAGAATACCAAAGAGATGGGAGACTTCCCCCTGTTCGGTGCGGCGGGGCTGGCCTTGGGCGTGGATATAGCGCAGACTTTGATCGGAGCGGATGATCCGAAATTCTAAATCATAGGGATCTTCATGGTAGATCGTGTTGTAGAGGGTGGTGTAAAACCGTTGGCGATCGCCTTCATGGATTAAATCCACCTGACGATCCAAACTGGGGGGAGCCTGTTCTAAATTCAAGCCATAAATGCGAAATACGCCCTCACTCCAAATCACTTCCCCCGTGAGAATATTCCATTCCCAAATCCCCACCTGGGCAAACTTTTGGGCGGTGTTCCAATTGGTTTCCTGCTGAATCATCGCCTGTTCAGCATTTTTGCGTTCTGTAATATCCTGACCCTCCGGTAGGAGATAGCACACCTCCCCCCGTTCATCGGTAATCGGCGTAATGGAAAAGTTCAACACCGTCACCTGTTCACCACGATAGACGGTGATTTCCCGCTGTACCCATTCCCCATTGGCGGCCTTGGCGATCGCCCCCTTCAACTTGGCCTGATTAGAAACCGACATCTCCCACCAAGGCACATCCCAAAACAACAGCCCCAGCACCGATTCCCGCTGCAACCGCGCCCAAGCCAGCGTCGTATTATTCACCTCCAAAATCTGCCCCTCTGGGGTGAGCAGCGCCATCAACTGCACCGAATGATCGATGATCATCCGGATATGCTCTTCCTGCTGTTGACGGCGGAGGGCCTGCTTGCGCTGCTTGGTGAGGAGCGTACTCGACCACATCACCCCAGCAATTTTCCCCTGCGTATCCCGCCAAGGCGTGACATCCCAACGCACCCATTCCCGTTTACCTTGGGGGATGTTGAGTAATTCCCCTTCATTGCTGATGGAAATCCCTTTGAGGGCTTGCTCCAGGGCAGTTTGCCAATGGGGGGGCAACGTGGGCATCAATTCCCCGAATGTAGCCCCCTTGACCTGATCCGGTTGAATTTGGTGGATTTTACACCATAATTCACTGGCCACAATGCACCGTAATCGCTGGTCAAAAACGGCGATCGCCATCGGAGATTGTTCAATCCAGAGGTGACTCAGGGGGCTAGTGGATTGGGGTTGAGCCATGGGGGCAACAAAGGGGAATGCCTTCAGTGTAACGCGATCTGCTCTAGCCTCGAAGGGATCAGCGGTGGCGAGGCTAACGCAGGAAGAGGAGCATAAGTTAGCAGACAAATTGGGGCATGATCTCGGCGGCGGTAAACAGGCCCATTGTGCCGCGACGGTGGAGGTTGATCCCGGCTTTCAAATAGCCAAAGGCGGGGCCGCAGACATTGGCCGCCATGCTGGTTTCATCCCCTAGGGTGAAGGTATGGGTGGAGGTTTTACCCTCGAAGGTGCGGCCGGTGATTTGCACATTGGTACTCAGGGGCTTTTTCGGGTTGCGGGTGTCCACAATTCCCCCCACGGTGACGCGATCTCGGCTACAAACCCCCGCCAATTCCAACATCAGATCATCGGCGTGCTCCATATTTTCCAGCGTAATGATGCCGTGCATCTGGTTTAACAGGGCTTCTACCTCGGCATCACTCATGGCCTGGGCTTTCTCAACGCTATAACCGGGCATATGGGCGATGTCTTCGCGGATCGTGGCGCGGTAGGCTTCCCAGTTGGCAATGCCCACGCCGAATGTAATTTTAACATGGTCAATTTCCGCATAGCTTTGGGCGGCAATCACCGCCGCAGCGGTGAGCAGGCCAGGGGTTGCACCGCAGCCGGTCATGTAGGTAATGCCAGCGGCCTGGAGGCGATCGCCCATCGAGATCAACTGCTCCATGGCGCTGGTGCGTTTTAGTGCATCCACCAACACCCCACGCCAACCGGCGGCCATAAATTGCTCCGCAACGCTGGCCATAAATGTATTAGGCAAATTGGGCAATGCCAAGAAATAGCCATCTACGCCGCCTTGGGCGATTAAGTCAGCGATGCTCGTCGGGGTGATCACGCCATAATGGGGCAGATGACCTAAAGAGCCTTGGTTTTGGTAAACGCCACAGCAGGCCGCCACATCTAACCCTTCAGGATGATAGGCATAACCCTGTTGATCCGCCGCTGCCACCAGACGCATTTCCGTTTTCCCCTCAAGCAGTCGCGCTGCGGCCTGCCCCAATCCACCAAACCCTAAAACACCAACGTTAATCATTTTGACCTCCTAATCCTGAGATCCTCCATTATCCCCCGTGGCCGGCCCCCTAGAGCAATCCGCCGCAACGGGGATCAACGCCTGTGCTAGCGTAGGAATTACCCCAGGTTAAACCCCAAGATTGCTATGGATTGGAACGCTGCCGCCGTTGAAACGAAAATTAACCTCACGTTTAAACACCCGGATTTACTCTTTCTCGCCCTCAGCCATCCCTCCTATGGCCACCAGATCAACCAACCGGAGCAGAACTATGAGCGGTTGATCTTTTTAGGGGATGAAATTTTAAATTTGGCGATCGCCGACTACCTCTATCACCATTGCCCCTACCTCAAAGTCACCAACTACAAAGGGTTAGCCGAAAAACTCACCGAACCAGAACGGCTCACAAAAACCTGGCTCCACCTCGGTTTAGGGGATGATTACCCCTTCATGGTGCTCAAAGAAGAGCGGCCGATGTTAGCCCAACGGCCCCATAACCCCTTTGAGGCGGGATTTCGCGCTTTGGTGGGGGCGATCCATAGCGATCGCGGCTATCCCCAAACCCGCAACTGGCTGATCAAGCACCTCATCGCCCCCCTCCTCGCCCGCCATTTAAAAGACACAAAAGAGCGGGCAGAACTAGATTTACAACAGCGCTTTTTCGGCAATGCCCTGCTCAAAACCCTAACCGCCGATTGGCTCTATCAGCACATCAACGCCGTAGAGCCAAAATATTTAAGCCGTTTCCATCGCAATTTGATCAGTAAGGAACAATTGCAAGTTTACAAAACCAAAAGTTTAGCATTAGGCAATAGCAGCGCAGGCTTTAAAACCTTCTTAATCCAAACCTATCTCGCCCAAGGAGAACAGAACCGCAACCCCTACGCCACGGTTTACGACTGGTTCAATCGGGAAATTTTAGAAACCGATGAAATTTTACGGGAGGCGATTACAGTACTGTTGCGGGATCAAAAACCGCAAAAATGGATTATCCGCAATGTTTTAGGCTATGCCAGCAAAGATTACCAATTGGGGCGAGAGCGGTTCTATGAAATTCTAGAAGAGGAAATGCCGACGGCGTGATCCCCCCCTGCCCCCCCCTTAAAAAAGGGGGGTTCAAGAGTACACCCCCTTGTTAAGGGGGTCGGCGCAGCCGGGGGGATCGTGAATATTGAGGCGAAGGGAGATCCCCCCCTGCCCCCCCTTAACAAGGGGGGTTCAAGAGTACACCCCCTTGTTAAGGGGGTCGGCGCAGCCGGGGGGATCATTAGTCCCTAACTCCAGTCTTGGGGTTCGTCGCCCCCTTTGCTGCGACGGTAAATTTGGCCCGTGGCATGGATGGCGCGGGTTTGGGCGAAAAGTTCCGCTTCCGTGAGTTGGTATTGCGTTAATAGCCCTTGGAGTTCCGTTTGAATTTGCCGCGCACCGGGAAAATTTTGATAACGAATCAGCAGGCGGGCTAACTCCACCTTGTTGTAGTCCGAGAGTTGACCATCCTGTCGGATCATGTCGATAATGCGTTGATCGCGGCTTTCTTGGGGGTGACGTTGGTCAAGTTGGCTCATCAAATTCAGGTTCAGGGGGAAGTTCAGGGGGCCATTGCCACAGTTTAATTTTGCCACTTAAATCGCCGCTGGCAATCCCCTGGCCATTGGGAAAAATTGCTAGGGTCGTAATCCAATCCTGATGGCCCTGCCAATAGGTGAGCAGATTGCCACTGGCGAGATCCCAAGCCCGGATGCCATCGTGGCTACTACTCATCAAAGTTTGGCCGTCGGGGGTGAGGGCGAGGGCGGTGATGGGGCCGGTGTGACCCATTAGCGTTGTTTGGAGGCGATTGGTGGTGAGATCCCAGAGTTTGAGGGTGCGATC
Organism: Spirulina sp. CCNP1310; assembly: GCF_034932185.1. Taxonomy (NCBI): domain Bacteria; kingdom Bacillati; phylum Cyanobacteriota; class Cyanophyceae; order Spirulinales; family Spirulinaceae; genus Spirulina; species Spirulina sp. CCNP1310. Next base: position 64,445 of record NZ_JAYGHW010000039.1, read on the forward strand.
GCCACTCCCTGTAATCAGCGTTGTACCGTCGGCAGTAAAGGCCAAAGCCGTAATCGCCACCTCATGGGCAGGGAGATTTGCCAGCGCCTCGCCACTGCGCAGATTCCAGAGGAATACATGGCCGTCCGGTGTGCCGCCTGCCAGGATCTGGCCATTGGGATGGAGGGCCAGGTGGGCGATGGGTTGAAATTCCGTGAGGGTATAGAGGGGGCGATAACGTTGCAAGTCCCAAACTTTGACCCCATCAAGGCCCGCACTGATTAGCACTTGATTATCGGGGGTGATGGCCAAATCTAAAACGTTGCCGCGATGATCCCGCAATGTGTGCTTAAATTCCCCATCGGTAAGGCTCCAAAAGTGAATTTCCCCATCTTCCCCTGTACTGGCTAAATGTTCCCCATCGGGGCTGAGGGCGATCGCACTAATGCCCATGCGTTGACTGCGGATCGTGCGCAGCATCCGGCCCGTGGCAGTGCGCCAAAACCTGAGGCGGCCATCATTGTGGCCCCCACCGCTGATCAAAATATCGCCATCGGAGGTAAAAGCGATCGCATTAACGGCGGTGGTTTGGGCTTGAAATGTGATGTTGAGGGGAGGGGTTTGGGCATGACTGGGGAGGGGCAGGAGCGCACCTATGGCCACAGTAGCCCACAAAAACCGTTGGAGCATAGGATTGATCGGGGGCTAATCGGTTTCCTTTAGTCTAGCGTGGGGGGCGGCTTCATTCTGCCTCAAACACGATTTCATCCCTTGCTTGCCAAGCGGGATCAACGATGCAGAGAAAGATCAAGGGTTCTGTGCCGATGTTTTCAATATATTGGTGGGCTTCGGGGGGGATATAAATAGCATCCCCAGGCTTAACGGTGGCCACTTCCTCCCCAATGTGCATCTGCCCTTTCCCCTGAAGGATGTAGTACACCTCACTCGTTGTGAGGGCATGGGGGGTTGAGGTTTCCCCTGGAGCAACGGTGGCATGGGCGAGGCTGTAGCGGAGATCGAGGGGCTGTTTATCGGGGTGGAGGAGTTCCCGGAGGCGGGTGTGATCGCCCGCAATAAATTCCTCACAATCGGCTAAGGCGCGAATTAACATGATGGTTAAGGGGATAAAGTTCTAAATTAACGGGTGTAGGGGTGTTGGCGTAAGCCTGCCGGAGGCACAAAATTTTTCGCCCCTACAGGCCGAAGTGCATTTCGTATAATTGAACAAACCCTGGATGGCTGCAATACTGACCCGCACCGCGAGAACAATGCCAACCAGGCCAAAACCCGCCAGCCCTGAATCGATGACCCTTCCCACTGCCCTCAATCGCCCTGAATATTTCCTCCAGCCGGTGCAAATTTGGCATCGTTTCCGGCGTAGAACCGCCATTGCTGATCTGCAAACCCTGCCCTTGCCTTGGGGCGGGGCGATCGCCATCCGTCCCCATCCCGATGACAAGGTGGAATGGTCTTTATGGATGATGGGGATTTATGATTTAGCCCTCACGGAAAGCCTTTGGCGGCTCACTGATCTGGGGGAAACAGTGTTAGATATTGGCGCAAATATTGGCTATATTACGGGTTTATTGGCGGCAAAAACGGGGCATCAGGGGCGGGTAATTGCCTTTGAACCCAATCTGGAGGTTTATGAGGAATTGGTGGCTAATTGCCATAGGTGCAAAGATGCTTCCCCCATCGAACTGCTCCCCCTCGCCCTTTCTGATCAACCGGGAACCGCCACGCTCCGGATTCCCAAACACAATCGCGGCGAGGCGGCGTTACTAACCGGGGATGATCCCAATCCGGCGGAAACATTGCGGCAGGAAGTTGTGACGGTGACGACGGGCGATCGCCATTTCCCCGATGATTTGCCCATTGGCGTGGTTAAAATTGACATTGAGGGCCATGAATTGGCGGCCTTGCAAGGGTGCGATCGCCTCCTCACTCACCATTGCATCCGTGATATTCTCTACGAACAGCACGAGGGCTATCCCAGCCCCGCCAGCAGCTATTTAGAAAGCAAAGGTTACACTGTTTTTCGCCTTTGGAAAGGGTTTTGGCGGCCCCTGCTTTATCCGGCGGACTATCCGGTGATTCATCCTTGGGAACCGCCCAACTATTTAGCCACCTTGGAACCGGAGCGGGCGCAGGCAAGATTGCGATCGCGCGGTTGGCAGGTGCTTAAGCCAAAGCCTTGAGCAACGCTTCCCCCATGGCTTGACATCCTACTAATGTCATCCCCTCGGACATAATATCCCCAGTGCGATAACCCTGATCCAAAACGGTGATCACCGCTTTTTCTAAACAAGCCGCCGCCGCCGGTTGATCGAGGGCATAGCGGAGCATCATCGCCGCGCTGAGGACTTGGGCTAAGGGGTTGGCCTTATCCTGGCCGGCAATATCGGGAGCGGAACCGTGAACGGGTTCAAAAACTCCCGGTTTCCCCGGCGCACCTAAACTCGCAGAGGGGAGCATCCCAATACTCCCCGTCAGCATCGCAGCGGCATCGGAGAGGATATCGCCAAACAGGTTGCCGGTGACGATGGTATCAAACTGTTTGGGAGCGCGGACTAACTGCATCGCAGCGTTATCAACGTAAAGATGGGAAAGTTCCACATCGGGATATTGGGGAGCCATGGCAGTGATGCGATCGCGCCACAGTTGGGAGACATCTAAAACATTGGCTTTATCCACCGAGCAGAGTTTCCCCCCCCGTTTACGGGCGGTTTCAAACCCCACCTGAGCAATGCGATCAATTTCTGATTCTGTATAGGCCATCGTATTTACGCCCCGCTTTTGGCCCGTTTCATCGGTAAAAATGCCCTTGGGTTGGCCAAAATACACGCCGCCGGTCAATTCCCGCACCACCATAATATCCACCCCTTCCACGACTTCCCGCTTCAAACTGGAGGCATCGATGAGTTGGGGGAGAATCGTCGCGGGGCGCAGGTTGGCGAAGAGATCCAAACCGGCCCGCAGGCCCAATAAGCCCGTTTCCGGTCGTTGAGCGCGGGGGAGATTATCCCATTTATAGCCCCCAATGGCGGCGAGGAGAACCGCATCGCTGTTTTGGCATTGGGTGAGGGTTTCGGGGGGGAGGGGGTTGCCGGTGGCATCAATGGCCACGCCGCCGATCAAGGCTTCAGTAAAAACAAATTCCAGGTCAAAACGGGGGGCGATCGCCTCCAAAATTTGCACAGTAACGGCCATAATTTCCGGGCCAATTCCATCCCCTGGCAGCAGCGTGATCCGGTGTTGCGTCATGATTCTTTATTCTTTTGCATTGCGATCCTTGAGTTTACCCGATCTGGTTGGGGCGAGAAAAACGGGGGATGGAAATTTTTAAGGGAAATGACTGGATTCGGTGGCGGAGCCACCTGATGCCCATGCCATGGCAGAGCCATGGCCGAGATTAGTGGGGCGATGGCATGAGATTAGAAATTAGTGGGGCCAATGGATGGGTTTGGGGCGAAAGATTTTTCGCCCCTACTTGTGTTCAAAGATATCTTTGAACTGCATTATGTCCAGATCGACAAATAGCGGTAACGTTGCAAAGCAACGTTCTGCCAGTTCCCAGCGGCCTTCTCGTTGGAGCATGGCCGTGAGTTGCGATCGCATCTCCACCAGATAACGCACATCATTGGCAGCGTAGGCTAACTGTTGGGGGGAAAGGTTGGCGGGATTGCCCCAGTCGGAACTTTGGGAACTTTTATCCAGTTCTATGCCAGTGAGTTCCTGCACCAATGCCTTCAATCCGTGGGTACTGGTGTAGGTGCGGGCCAGCTTACTGGCGATTTTGGTGCAGAAAATTGGCGCGGTTGCAATGCCAAAGGTATATTTCAACTGCGCCACATCAAAGCGGGCATAGTGGAAAATTTTCGTACTTTGGGGGGATTCCAACAGGGTTTTTAAATTCGGGGCCTCCCGTTGCCCCAGGGCAATGCGGATCGCGGTGACATAGCCGCTCGGATCGCAGATTTGCACCAAACAGAGGCGATCGCGCCCCAACACTAACCCCATGGTTTCCGTATCAATGGCCAAGGCTTCCGCCCCCTGATAGCGGGCGAGGGTGGCGGCATCGAGATCGCGATCGCACACTTGAAAGTTTTCCAGATTCGCCTCAACCATGATTTTTTCCATCCCGCTCTGCTAAATATTTCGCCACCGTTTGCACATCCTTATCCCCCCGGCCGGAGCAGTTGAGGATAATCCGGGGATTGCCGCTGAGTTGAGGGCAAAGGGTTTCTAAATAGGCGATCGCATGGGAAGTTTCCAACGCCGGAATAATCCCCTCCAATTGCGATAACCGCTCCAACGCCTCCACCGCCTGAGCATCGGTGACACTGTAATATTCTGCCCGGTGCGTTTCCATCAAATAACTATGCTCCGGCCCCACACCGGGATAATCCAACCCCGCACTAATCGAATGGGCCTCCACCACCTGACCCTCCTGATCCTGCAACAGATAGCTCATCGCCCCATGGAGTACCCCCGGCTCTCCCTTCGTTAACGTCGCCGCATGGTAGGGCGTTTCCACCCCAGAACCCGCCGCTTCTACCCCAATTAAGCGCACCGATGGTTCTTGGAGAAATTCATAAAATAACCCCATGGCGTTAGATCCTCCTCCCACACAGGCGAGGAGAATATCCGGCACACCACCCCACTTTTCTAAACATTGTTGGCGGGTTTCCCGGCCAATCACATGATGGAAATCCCGCACCATCATCGGGTAGGGGTGAGGCCCCGCTACGGAACCGAGGATGTAGTGGGTGGTTTGCACATTCGTCACCCAATCGCGAATTGCTTCCGATGTGGCATCCTTAAGCGTTCCCGTCCCCGCTTCCACCGGCTGCACCGTCGCCCCCATCAGCCGCATCCGAAACACATTGAGGGCTTGGCGCTCCATATCCTGCACACCCATATAAATCACGCATTCCAACCCAAAGCGGGCGCAAACCGTAGCCGTCGCTACGCCATGCTGGCCCGCGCCGGTTTCGGCAATGATCCGCTGTTTACCCATCCGTTTAGCGAGGAGGACTTGAGCGAGGGCGTTATTGATTTTGTGAGCGCCGGTATGGTTGAGGTCTTCCCTTTTCAGGTAGATTTGCGGCCCTGTACCATCGGGACGGGCATAGTATTGGGTGAGGCGTTCGGCAAAATAGAGGGGGCTAGGGCGGCCCACATAGTCTTTAAGGAGGCCATCCAATTCGCTGGTAAAGTCAGGGTCTTGGCGATACTGTTCATAGGCAGCTTCTAGTTCTGCCAAGGCGGGCATCAGCGTTTCAGGGACATATTTGCCCCCAAAGCGGCCAAAGCGGCCGAGGGCATCGGGTTGGCGGGTGGGAGCGGCGAGGGGGGTAGTAGTCACGGTAATCGGATCACATAGGGAGCAGAAAGTCCATTATAGAGAGTTTTGGGCTTGAGGATTGGCTCAAACTTCCGCTGGTATAGCTTGAGCATCAAGCCATTTTTGATAGGCATCGGCATCTCCCCCGAAGGAATCGAGGGAAACCTGTCGCTCTGGCATCGGCTTGAGAGGGGTGACGACCAACAATGGGGAACCCAGCTTACCAATCTTCATAGTCACTCACATCAATCTGATCCCCAGATATAACATTCTCCACAACAACAACAGTACCCATTGTATTCGGAGAAAAAGAGTATCTGTAGCCTCCCCCATTCACGCCATAATCAGGAAGTGGCTTCCCTGCTTCAAGGCTCTGATCAATAGCATTAATCTCAACTGCATCCAGTTTACGTCCGTCCATGCCCCTGCCCGTCTTCAGTTGTTGGGTAGCGATTTGAGTATCCATGGCTAAAATCCATTCCTCCAATCGCGTGACTTGGGATTCTGGAATGTAAAAACAGCCCCCATACTTGTCATCTCTGATTTCACAATCATCACTCAAGTCAATAATATCCCCAGAATCACCATGTTTGACTGTGATCACCATACCCAATGAGGTTGGAAAAAAAGAGTACCTGTAGCCTCCTCCGCAGACTCCACAATCAGGGAATGGTTCTCCTATTTCAAGGCTCTGACAAATAGAATTGATCTGAAATGTTTCCAGTTTGCGTCCGTAAAGGCCCCTACCCGTCTCCAGTTGTCGGGTGGCTGTTTGAGTATCTAGAGCCAACATCCATTGATCGAGTCGAGATGATTGAGATTTTGGGATGCAGAATCTCAATTCACGTTGATCGCGATCTCTTTTTTTAAACATATACAGTCGTAATTTATTACTAGATGAATTACAGCCTGTTCAAGAATAATTTGATCCTTCCTCAAAGTCCCTCTCCCGATCTGGGAGAGGGATTTAGGGTGAGGGCAATGTGTTAATTCATCGGTGAACAAGCTGTAATCCCTTTTTAGCATAGCGGGCGAAAATCTAGGATTGGCTTAACCAGGAGATGGCGGCTTTGATCCAGTCTTCGGGGGTGGGGTTTTGTTGGAGGCGGGGGTCTTGGTGGAGGTGGGAAATGGCTTCCCAGATTTCCGCTGGTTCATAGCCCAGGGCTAGGAGGGTGAGTTCGACATCTTCCTGGATTGTGGGATCGAGGCCACCAACAGCGGGGGCGGGGATGGCGGCGGTTTTGCGCCATTGGCCCAGTTGGGTTTTTAATTCCAAGATGATCCGTTCGGCGGTTTTTTTGCCCACTCCTGGCGTTTGAATCAAGACCTTAGTGTTTTCGCTGATAATCGCTTCGACGAGTTGCTCTAGGCTGAAGGTGTTGAGGAGGGCGATCGCCAATTGCGCCCCGATCCCCGTCACGGCAATTAATTGGCGAAACAAATCCCGCTCCGCCGCTGTGGGAAAACCATAAAGGATCATGTGATCCTCACGAATTTGCTGATGGGTAAAAACCTGGATCAATGTCCCCTCATTCGTAGGGGCGAAACATTTTTCGCCCTCCCCGTCTCCCTGGGTGGAAGAAGGCACTGGCAACCACCGGGGGGGAATTTGCACCTCATAGCCAATCCCTTGGACTTCCAGGATTAACACCGTGCGGGGGGGACGGCGGATAATGGCAACGGGATCGCCCTTGAGATAACTAATCATCGCCATCCTCGGATCAACCAACGCCAAAAGGCGATCGCCACCTTTTCCACCTTCGCCATGAACTGATCAAACCCATTGAGCAAAATTTCCAACCAATGGCGCTCGTAGCCGGTGGGTTGAGCCTCCACATCCAGCCAGTCCGGTTGATGATCTGGGGTTTGGGCCGGGGAGTGGTTGAGGGCAGGGGGCGGATCGGGGGGTTTCATCGGCGGGGCAACAGGGGGAGGATTGAGGGAATAGAGTTCAATGGCCATATCCGCATCTAGTTCGAGTAGGGAGCGCCGCTGCGGCACTTGGCTGACAAAACCAGGGGAAATGGCGGGGAGTTCTTCCCAATGGAGCCAGGGTTGTTTCTCTGAACGGGGTTCAGTTTCCGGTAGAGCCTTGGGGCGATCAATGCCGAAAAAGTAGGCGATCGCCCTTTGCACCAACGCTTGGGCCGTACCGGGAAAGGCGGGGCGATCGCTCACCCGCTCCACCCAAGCCCACCATTGTTCCTGTAACTGCTCCTGCTGTGTTTCTAAACGGATCGCTGATTGATCCAACTGCTGACAGAGGTTTGCCGGTAGCGGCAGGGGGGGCAGGTTCACCGGAACCACCACCGACAGCAACGGCGGCGGCACAAACCGCGCTTCGCCAAACACATTGGTGGCGATCGCCACCGGACTTTGCTGCACCCAGCGCATCAATTGCCAAAACCGTCGCCACAGGGGCCAAATCTGGGGATCTTCCCCAAGGCGGGCGGGGATCAGGTATTGATAGCTTTGGATTTTACGGCGGTAGTTTTGATAGGCATAATCCGCCAGTTCAATGCGGATTTGGGTGGCCAGGCTCTGTTGTTGATCGGGGGACAAGACCGCGAGGCTTTCATTTTCCTCTGTGGTTAACACCAAACCTTGACTGTCACAATCGCAGGCAATGCCCCGCACTGTCGGATGGAGTTCTTCAGTGGGTGCGATCGCCTTCGGTAAGCCGTGGGGTATGACCGCCACCGGCAGATGGGCAATAAATCCATCAAGGGTAGCTAAGGTGCGCCGTAGGGGGCCATCACAGTCCGGCGGCTCTAGGCTGGGGGGTTCGGTTTGCGTCACCGCTGCTTCAAGACGGAGGGCTAAGTCTCGCCCCAATTGGGTGAGGAGGTAAACGGGATAGAGCAACATTTGCAGCCCCCACACCGCCGCCACTTGGGCCGAACGCAACCCCCGGCCAAGGCGATCGCCCCACCGGAGCCGTTGGCGATTGATGGCGTTAAATAAGCGACTTTGATAGGGGCCAGAGGGATAGGCCATATTGCCCAAAATGTGTCGTTGTTCCTAGTCTCCCATGGGAAGGGGCCGGTTGATCACTATATTCGTCGCTAAGATGGCCCCAAGGAGGGATGCCATCTCGGTGACTCTTTGACGATGATCCCCCTTGTTTGCCATTTTTTTGAATCATGCCCCACTCAACAAGCCGATCATCTTTGTGTTTTTGCACGGCTGCTTTTGGCACAAAATATAATCGCATGGCTCAATTACTAGCCACCGATTTAGCCCAATTTGCTCCGGATCATGCGCTCATCCTCTATACGAATCAACCCCATTACTTTGCTGCCCAGGCCAATGTTCATGTGGTGAATCATGCCCGTCGGGGGGTTTTGCCCTACCATGAGCGACGATTTGCGATCGCCGCCGCCCTCAAGCTTGTGCCAACGGTGATGTATTTAGATGCTGATGTGCGCATTTGTGCGCCCATCCCGGCGGATCTGGAATTTTTACCCGGTTTAACAGCCCGCAGTTGTGGCAATCTCCATCACCATTTGCAAGCCCAACGGGAGAAGCATCCCCAATCTACCGAACTTCGCCATAAAATGAACGTGATTGAGAAAATGGCGCACCGGATTGGCGTTGATCCTGCTCATCCTGATTTAAAGTTTATTAATGAATTTTTATTTGTGCTTCATCAAGATCAGGGCCGTGAACAGGAGTTTCTCAAACTTTGGGGGGATTTAGCCCTTTATGCTGATACGTTGGGCCTCCATAAACACCCCACCTATGCCATGGCTTTAGCGGCGATCAAAAGTAATTTTCCGATTCATCATCATGAAATGCCCGGTTTAGATTTTTTTGATGATCAGATTGAAACGGTGCGAATTCGCCAAGGCCAATCCTCCCCCACGGCTAAAGCGATCTATTTTGAACAGCAACGGCGGATTGAAGAAGCACCCCAAGGTTTTCTCCAGCGGGGATGGCAGCGGGTTACGAAAAAACTGTTGTTCATCTATCACCGGCTACGGGTGCAGGGGTTGGCGTTTGTGGCTCGTGATCTGTTGGTGAGGGGCGATCGCTCTCCAGAAATCAGGATTTTTGAGGGATGCAGGGGGGAGCCTGTTTCGTTTTGGGATTGATGATCCTGAGGGTGAAAAATCGGGTTTTTGGGGGGTGGTTGTGGGGTGGTGAGATGGTGCAAGCAACCCGGTTTCTAAGTTAGGGTACAATGAGGATTGGAGCAATGCCCACTTTATTGAATTACTCCCAATCTTCATAAGGGAACCTCGAAAAAAAGATTGTGTTTGCAAAGTACTCGTTCAAAACCCTTTGTCAGAAGTAAATCAGTTCTATTTTTGTGACTTATCCTCTCTTCACACCATCCGTTTCTCTCCAATCTCCCAGT
>NZ_JAYGHW010000040.1:0-70856 GCF_034932185.1 Spirulina sp. CCNP1310
GGGTTGTGCTAGGGGGGGATTGATAGAACGGAGGGGGGTGGGTTTGAGGGGCGATCGCCCCCCCTCCATATCCTCTAAATCCTTTGATGGCTCCAACATACTGGTCTGCAAGGCTCCAAACCCCTGTAAACGAGGCAACGCAGACAACACCCCCAAGGATTGATGACCTAGGGGATTGAGAAATTTAGGCTGCAAAAAATGCTGCCCTAAAAAGCGGTGTTGTCCGAGGGGAAAGGTCATAAAATTTGCTAACTACTTGTAAAGAATCCAGATTCAGCATCACGGCCATTGCTATGGACTGTCGCCCCCGCACTCGTCCCACCTGCCGGTTTTTTCTTAACGGTAATTTTGACCCCTTCATAGGCGAGGGTTAATTCTTCAATGCCTACACTACTCGAATCTGCATTAAGAGTGGGTGCTTTCCAACCCACAGGTACAGCCCCAATTAATGTCCAGGTTTGGACAGTTTCCCCGGCTTGGTTGAAGAGTAAAATATTGACATTGCGGCGGTGGGTACTGATATTTTTATCGCTCATTGGCTCTAATTCTGTCAGCATCCGACAAGCCCAACCCAGGAAGGCCATATCATTGGTCATGCCCCGTTTGAGCGTGACATCAGTAAATTTGGTATTGCCGAGGGAAATACGCTGTTGATTATTCACCCCCCCTTCATAGAAGGAATCATACTCAATATCAAACCCCAAACCGGAGCATTCTTGAAAACTCGCACTAATGTAGTTTTTTTCTTGCATTTCTACATAAAAGCGATTTTCGGTTACATAATTGAGTTCATAATCATCATATTTATCCGCCATTACCGTCTCCCATAATATCCATTGCGTTCCCGTTGTTGTTGTAAATCCGCTTGCAGGAGTTCGTAAACCCGCCGTCCGAGTTTGTCCATGAGGAGGGGATGATCGATGACTTTGGCGGCAAAGCGGTTGAGGGAGGCAACTTGGGGGGATTGAGCTGATGTACTCCTCATCTCTCCCTCTCCTTCTTCTTCCTCACAAACACATTGACCCTCCAATTGCCGCTCTAGGGTGGTGCGAGCGGCAAAGGTGGCGGCGGCAAACCCCGCTACCGAGCTATCTAGGGGTAAAGGGCGTATTGAAGCCACGGGCGATCTTCCCCAAAGGTACAAAATTGTCCTTATCTTAGGGAAAAATCAGCGCCGCCGTCAGTAGCCAAAGGTCGAACCTTAGGCCCCATCTTGGGCATACACATCCCGGCCCCGGCCGGTGGCAAACCGGAATGAATGGCCCATATCTTGGCTGGAAAGGGTCATGAAAATCAATAATGCCAATAGGACTAAACCTGCTGCTCCGGCAAAAACGCCGCCATAGCTCAGTTGTGGTAATAAACTCCCGGCAACGGGCCCCCCCAGGGCAATGCCGAGGTCAAAGCCTCCCAAACAGACCGAGTAAACCTGTCCGCGTTCATTGGGAAGCGAACGATCTGCCACCAAGGCGGTCATCATTGGGATTAATGTGCCAGCGCCGGCCCCTTCGGCGAGGCCGGCGAGGAGAAAAATCACGCTACTGGTGGCTTTGGCCAGGAGGATCATCGAAAGGAGATAGGCGAGGAGGCTGCCGGTAATGAATAACCCTCGGCCCAAACGGTCAGAGGCTCGGCCGGTGAAGATGCGGACGGAAAAACTGGAGAGGGCGATCGCCGTATAAAACAGTCCCACATTCAACCCCGCTTCACTATCGCGAATATAGGCCGGGATAAATGTCGTTAACGCCCCAAACACCATGCCCACCAACAGCAACACCAAAGCCGGAATCCGTAATCGAGGCCCTTGGGCTAAGGTCCAAAGGCGGTCTAAGCCCAGCCAATCCCAGAGGGAAAGCGGTGGAGACGCTGCGGGTAAGCCTTGGAGTTGTGTCGTCCCATCCTCCACTTGGCTGGCAAAGAGAAATGCCAAGAAGCCTAAAATGCCGGAGAGGATAAACACCACACCAAAGCCATATTCTGCTCCCAAAAATCCCCCCAACGCTGGCCCCATCGCCATGCCCATGGGAACCGCCAACGTCATATAACCAAGAATTTCCCCCCGTTTATCTGGGGGGGCGAGGTCAATGACCAATGTGCTGTAACCCGTTGTTAGGCCGGCAATACTTAAACCATGGATCGCCCGGATCGCCACGAGCATTGGCAAGGCAGTTAGGAATAAATAACCAAAGGGGGCTAATCCCGCAACGACTGTGCCGATCTGGACGACGAGCTTGCGACTCCGTTCATCAGACCATCGCCCTAACACGCCCCGCGTCAGTAACAGGCCAATGGCAAAGCTGCCCATCACTAAACCCACTTGTCCCGATGTGGCTCCGGTGGCTTCGATGTAGAGGGGTAACACTGGCAAGAGCGACGTTAGGCTTAACCAAAAGCAGAGGGCTGTGCAAAAGAGAAACAATAAGTTGCGGCGAATGGCAGGCTCAAGGCGAAATAGGATCATCACGGGCGGGGCAAGTAAGGCATGGCAGGCTCTTTTTAAGTTAACACTTCTTAATTTGAAGGCTCTTCCCTCAAGCCATCTGCCGCTAAAGATGCTAGATTGGAGTCCATTCGTGGCCTCTTGGGGCCGTTCTCAATGGTGTGCATCTCAAGTCAGAAATTGTAATTGGAGCGATCGCCCATGGAAATGCTTGGCTATAGTCACATGGCGATGGTGTATGAGGAAACCGTTAGTCCCCTGAACTTGCAGCCAGTCTCCTGGCAATGGCAATTCAATCTAAAACGGGTTTCCAGCACCGCCGCAATTATCGGTGTTTTGATTGTGGGAGGCTTCACGGCCTTAATGACTTCTGCCATTTCCCGCCCTGCGGGGATTCCCATGCACCATCAAGGTGCTGGCTTTTAAAAAATCCGGTGCGGTTTGAGCTTTTACCCCTCAGCCCTTGAGGGGTTTTTCGTGGCAAAATTTAACCCAGGTATTAACCCAGGTAGTCGCAACTTTGGTTTGCTATCCACAATTTCTTCCCCAACGCTCTTGTCTACGGCCTATTTACTAATTGCACATGGTAGCCGGGATGCCCGTTCCCAAAGGGCATTCGCGGGTTTGGCTCAACGGGTGACGGCGGCCTTAGCCCAACAGTGTCAGGCTCCGGTATGGGTGGCTACGGCCTGTTTAGAGACGGAACCGGAACCCCTCCATCAACAGATTATGGCGGTGATGGCCCAGGGGCGAGAACGGGGTTTTGCACAACTGAAACTCCTGCCGCTGTTTTTACTGCCCGGTGTCCATGTGCGGGAGGATATTCCCCATGAGGTGGAATTAGCGCAGGTGATGGAGGATAAATCCCTACCCTTGACGATCGCCCCTTACTTAGGGAGCCATTTGGGGATGACGGCGTTGCTACGGCGACAATTTGCCATCTATCCGGGGGCGGGGCGGATGTTGCTGGCCCATGGGAGTCGTCGCTTGGGGGGCAATCAGCCGGTGGAGGCAATGGCCCATCGCTTAGATGCGATCGCCGCCTATTGGTCTGTTACACCGGATTTAGCCCAGCAATTGCGGCGATTCGTTAACCATGAACAGACCCATTGGTTAATTCAGCCCTATTTTTTATTTACCGGCGGGATTACCGAGGCGATCGCCCAACAACTGCAAACCCTTCAGCCCGAATTTAGCCCCGTTCAGTTCCATCTGGGCAAGCCCCTCAGCGACATCCCAGAATTTATGCCCTTACTCCTGGATTGGATTCTGCATCAATAATTTCTATGGTTAAAACGGTTAAAACCACGATGTTGGGGAAAGTTTATCTATTGGGGGCCGGCCCCGGTGATCCCGGATTAATGACGCTCAAGGGCAAAGCCCTTTTAGAATCTGCCGATGTGGTGATTTATGATGCCCTGGTTAGCCCGGCCATTTTGGCGATGATCAACCCCGAAGCGGAGCAGATCAACGCCGGGAAAAGGCGGGGGCGACATTCCAAAGCCCAGGACGAAACGACGGCCTTGCTGATTGAGAAAGCCCAGGATCACGCGATTATTGTCCGCTTAAAAGGGGGCGATCCCTTTGTGTTTGGTCGGGGCGGGGAAGAAATGGCCGATTTACGCCGGGCCGGTGTGCCGGTGGAAGTGATCCCCGGCATTACCGCCGGGATTGCTGCCCCTGCCTATGCAGGCATCCCCGTCACCCATCGCGGTTATAGCTGCTCCGTCACCTTCGTCACGGGCCATGAGGCGGCGGGGAAATACTGCCCTCAGGTGGATTGGGGGGCGATCGCCCAAGGCTCCGAAACCATCGTTATTTACATGGGCCTCCACAACCTCCCCCACATCACCACCGCCCTCCAAGCGGGGGGACTCAGCCCTGATACCCCCATCGCCCTGATCCGTTGGGGAACCCGCCCCGAACAAGCAGAACTAATCGGCACATTGGCCACCATCGTCGCCCAAGTGGAAGCAGCGCAATTTGAAGCGCCAGCGGTGGCGGTGGTGGGTCGGGTGGTGGAGTTGCAGGGGGTTTTGGGAGTAGGAAGTAGGAAGTAGGATTTCTCTCGTTACTTGGCTCTGCCAAGTAACGCCCTCCCGGAGGCTCTGCCTCCCCTCCTCTACAGGCGGCAGAGCCGCCGAAAGCCCATGCCATGGCAGAGCCATGGCACGAGTACAGAGTACATAAAAACCCCCCTTGTTAAGGGGGGCAGGGGGGATCCTTCCCATCAAAAAAAAAAGGAGGGGCAAATGCCCCTCCCTGATCCAGATTTAGGAGAACCGATGGAAACTTGTTAGACGTTGGTGAAGGCCTGCGTGGCGTAGGCATCCATTTCATAGGCGGGACGGCGATCGCCGTAATCCGTGGTTTGACCCGTCACCGAGGTGGCCAATTGGTCGAATTTTGCAGAGTTCCAGTTACGTTCATGGATCGGCTTCGACTGTTCCCCCCGGAAATAGGCTTGCGACCCAATCAGGGCAGCAGCGGCCCAACCAGCGATGATGAGTGCAAAGAGAATAGCGAGGTAGCTCATAGGAAGCCTCCGATGTGTTTGTTGCGGGTTTGTAACCTTATGTAAACTAATGTAACGATAATTTGCGAGATTGTCAAGGCAATGGTAAAAATCACAAATTTACCCTAACTTCCCACTCCCTACTCCCCAATGGATCACCTCCTCACCCTCACCACCCACCTCCTGATCCTCCTCTTCGGCTCCGCCATCGGCAGCTTCCTCAACGTGATCATCTACCGCATCCCCGCTGGCAAATCGATCCTTTTTCCCCCTTCCCACTGCCCCCACTGCCAAACCCGCATCCATTGGTACGACAACATCCCCGTGCTGGCTTGGTTTCTCCTGCGGGGGAAATGTCGCCATTGTGGGGAGGGGATTTCCTGGCGGTATCCCTTAATTGAGGCGATCGCCGCCCTCCTCTTCCTTGCCACCTTCTGGCAATTCGGCCCCACCCTCACCACCGTCGGCTACTGGCTGCTCCTCAGTTGGCTCTTGGCCCTCGCCCTCATCGACTGCGATACCCTCACCCTCCCCAACCCCCTCACCCAATCCGGTTTGGTGGTGGGCTTAGTATTTCTCGCAGTGCAGGGTTGGGTTGAAACCACTGCCATCGAAGCCAGCGTCAGCCGCGTTGTTACCGGGATTTTCGGGGCTGTCCTGGCCCTGTGGGGGTTAGAATTAATCGCCTTGATCGGTTCGATCACCTATGGCCGCACCGCCATGGGAGCCGGTGATGCCAAACTTTTAGCGATGATTGGGGCTTGGCTCGGTTGGCCGGGGGCGGCCTTGGCGGCCTTTTTGGGTTGTGTGGGAGGGGCGTTTTTAGGGGGAGGGGCGATCGCCCTCGGCCTCCTCAACCGCAAGCAACCCATCCCCTTTGGCCCCTTTCTCGCCCTAGGGGCCCTCATCACCATTTTTTGGGGTGAGATCATGATCAGCAGCTACCAACGCCTCATTTTCGGGGCAGGATGAAACGAGATTAACCCCCCATTGATACAATGAACCCTGTGTCCTGGATCACGATTAAAGTTGTTAGCTCACGGTGGGAAGCAGAACTCATGGAGCAAATCCTCGCCGGCCATGAAATTCCCAGCCGCATTATTCAAGTTGGGGCCAGTGGTTGTTTTTTAGCCGGAGAAACCGCTTTACAAGTGCTTTCCCCCGACCGCTGGACGGCCTTGCTCCTGCTCAGTCCCAAAGAAGAAGAGCTAGAACCAGATGATGAACCTTAGGGCCGGTTTCGTCCCTCCTGATAAAATCCGCTTTTTTTAGTCCACGGAGTGCTTAAAATCCCACAATGTCTTTATTTGACTGGTTTGCCAATCGCGAAAAAGATCAACCTGCCGTTCCGCCAGCGAACCAAGAGCGAGAAATTGCCGATGGTCTCTGGACAAAATGCCCCAACTGCGGCGTACTGGCCTATACCAAAGACCTCCAGGCTAACGCCATGGTCTGCCATGAATGCCACCACCATTTCCGCGTCGGCAGTCAGGAGCGCATCAACCAATTGATTGATCCCCAAACTTGGAAACCCCTCAATACGGAAGTTCGCCCCGTTGACCCCTTGGGATTCCGCGATCGCAAACCCTACAAAGACCGCCTCCGGGATTACCAAACCAAAACCGGCCTCACCGATGCCGTCCAAACCGGCATGGGCCTTTTAGATGGCCTCCCCGTTGCCCTTGGGGTGATGGATTTTGCCTTTATGGGGGGGAGTATGGGGTCAGTGGTGGGGGAAAAACTCACCCGCTTGATCGAATACGGCACAGAGGAAGGTTTAACAGTCCTGATCATCTGTGCATCGGGGGGAGCGCGGATGCAAGAGGGAATGCTGAGTTTAATGCAGATGGCGAAAATCTCCGGAGCCTTAGAACGTCACCGTCAGGCCAAACTCCTTTATATTCCCGTCCTCACCAACCCGACGATGGGGGGCGTAACTGCTAGTTTTGCGATGTTGGGGGATGTGATTATTTCGGAACCCAAGGCCGCCATTGGCTTTGCGGGTCGGCGGGTGATTGAGCAGACAATCCGGGAAAAACTCCCCGATGATTTCCAAACGGCGGAATATTTGCTTAACTGTGGGTTTGTGGATGCGATCATCCCCCGCACCCAACTGAAACGGACATTGGCCCAACTGATCAGCCTCCATCAGCCCTTTTTCCCCGTCAAAACCCCCACGCCAACCCCAGAACACCATGCTGTTCTAAACCATGCCCTCCATCCCCACACCCCCGCCTAAGGACGCATCTTGAAGCAGCCCTCTCACTATTCCCAATTACTCCCCTACATCCGCGCCCAAGGTGGAACGATCGCCATCGCCCTGATTTCCACGGTCGTGTTTACCGCCTGTTGGCCCGCCTTGATTAAGCTGGCGGAAGCGATGGCGCAATCCGTCGGAACGGGGAATGTGGCGGGGAGTACGCGGGCGGCGGGGATTGCGGCGGCGATCTTTTTTGTGCGGGCGATCGCCCAATACAATCAAGATACGTTCATGGCCAAGGCGGCCCTGCAAATCACGCTCAAACTCCGCACCGCCGTCTACCGCCACCTCCAACAATTAAGCCTCAGCTATTTTGAAACCACCAAAACCGGAGACTTATCCTATCGCCTCACCGAAGATGTAGACCGGGTGGGGGAATTGGTGAATAAATTATTTCAGCAATTTATTCCCTGCGTCTTACAATTAATTGTCGTCTTGGGGATGATGATTTATCTTAACTGGCAACTCACCGCCAGCGCCGTCATTCTTGGCCCCCTGATGGCAATTTTAGTGGGATTTTTCGGGGAACAATTATTGCAATATTCCCGCCGCAGTCAGAACCGGATCGCCGATCTTTCTTCTTTATTGATTGAATATCTCAGCGGTATTCGTTTGGTGAAAGCCTTTGCCGCTGAAGACTACACGCTCCAGCAATTTACGCAATTTGCCGAAGATAACCGCCGCGCTCGCTATATGACAGAGCGGATTAAAGCCTTTCAAATTGTTTTTGTGGGCTTTCTTTATGCGATGAGCGTTGTTTTGATTTTCTGTTTGGGAACTTGGCAAATTTCCCAAGGCAATTTAACAGGTAGCTCCTTTGTGGGCTATTTAGCAGCGGTGGGGATGCTCATTGATCCGATTAGTATTACCACTTCTAATTACAACGAATTTAAGCAAGCCCAAGCTTCTGTAGACCGGGTTTTTGAGTTGTTAGATTTAGAGCCGACGGTGGTGGAAAAAGCAACGGCTGTAGACCTGCCGCCGGTTTCGGGGAAAGTTGAATATCAACGGATTTGTTTTGAATATGTTCCCGGTGAGCCGGTGTTAAAAAACCTTAATTTTTTGGTACAACCGGGGGAAATGATCGCCTTGGTGGGCCATTCTGGAGCGGGAAAAACCACATTGGTCAACCTATTACCGCGATTTTATCAACCCCAAGCGGGGCAAATTTTCATCGATGGCGTGGATGTGGCCACGGTGACGCTGAAAAGTTTGCGGCAACAGATTGGTATTGTTCCCCAGGAAACGGTGCTGTTTTCGGGAACCATTGCCGCTAACATTGCCTTTGGCCAGGGAGATTATGATCTAGCCCAGGTCGAAGCAGCGGCGAAAATTGCCAATGCCCATGATTTCATCACCGAATTGAGCCAGGGGTACTTTACCTATGTGGGGGAGCGGGGTGTGAATTTGTCCGGGGGGCAACGGCAACGGATTGCGATCGCCCGTGCCATGTACCTCAATCCCCAAATCCTGATCCTTGATGAAGCCACCTCGGCCCTCGATTCGGAATCAGAGGCCTTGGTACAGGAGGCTTTGGAGCGGATTATGCGCGATCGCACCGTCTTTGTCATTGCCCACCGTCTCGCCACCGTCCGCCGTGCCGATCGCCTCTTCGTCCTCGAACAGGGGGAACTGATTGAAGCAGGAACCCACGCTGAACTGTTGGCCCGCAATGGTCGTTATGCCCAATTCTACGCCCAACAATTTGCCCCCCAACAGGCTTAATCGGCAAACAGCCAGCGATCGCGCCCCGCTTCCTTGGCCCCATACAAAGCCCGATCTGCTGCTGCAATTAAATCCTGGGGAGCGCGATGGGCATTGGGAATCAACGTCGCCCCCCCGATGCTTAAGGTAATGCCATCCCCCACAGGAGAATCAGGAAAACTAAGCTTTAAACTGTGGATCTGGTCTTGAACCTTTTGGGCAAAGCCTTCCCCTTGGGGGCGATCGCACCCCGGCAACAAGATCGCAAACTCCTCGCCACCATAGCGGGCCACCACCCCCAAGGGCAGATTCATCGCCATCGCCATCTCCAACCCCTGGGCCACCTTCCGCAGGGCATCATCCCCCGCTAAATGGCCGTAATGGTCGTTATACCGTTTGAAAAAATCCACATCGAGCATCAACAGCGTCATTGGTTTGCCCGTTTGCGACCCCTGAAACCAAAGGGAGAGTAGGGATTCATCAAATTGGCGGCGGTTACTAATCCCCGTTAAGCCGTCTAATGTGGCCAAGCGTTGCAGTTGTTGATTGGCGGTGGCCAACTGTTGGGAGGATTCCCGCAGCAGTTGAATCGTTAACTGGTGAATTTGGGAATCCGCCATCAACAGATAATGGCTATCGAGGAGGCCATAGTGATTGGAGGCGAGATCGACAATAATCGGCTCATAGAGCAATTCCGGCCGCCGTTGTAGTGCCAACCAAGCCGCCCGCACAATGGGGCTAGAGCCAGGCAACCGTAGGCCATCCTGTTGAATAAATCCATAGAGGTGTAGGATCGACCGTTTAGAAAATAATTCCAAGCTGTAGGGGCGGCCCATCTGCTCCCAAAACCGGCGACGGGAAATCATGCCAAAAAATTCCCCATGGTCTGTGAGGATCACACCGGCCCGGGCCGGGTTCTGCTTTAATTCCTCCGCCACATCTTGGCTTAAGGCGGTCGTCGGAACACAGAAGTTATCGAGAGGCAACTGTTCGATTGTCGCCTCTAGGGTGAGGGATTTGAGATGGCAGTGGGGGGGAACCAAGCTGCCGGATTGATCAGAAAAGACAAGAGACACAATGTTAATCGCTTCCCTCGCCAGGGGTTGGGTGATGTCTTGATCCGAGAGCAGAGCCGTGATTGCCCTCCATGAAAGCCAGACTATCAATTGTCCCTGAATTTAGTTCAGCGTCCATGATCGAGATCCCTGATCATTTAAGAGGGTTCCATGCCATTCTAACGGGCCTGTTGGGCTTGGCGATGTAGTTCAGCAAACACTGATTTATCGCCAATATCCGGAGGGATCGGTTGGATCATTTTTCGCCCGATAAAGATTAAGAACAGCGCCGCCCAGATTCCCAGCAGGACTTGCTCAAGGGTGGGGGTGAGGAGCGTGAGGAGATGACCGAGGAGGAGGATGGGGACGAGGGGGGTGAGCAGTTTGGTTTCCGGGCGATTAAAACAAAAGGCTTCTTTGAAGAAAATCCCCGTTAAGGCGGCGAAACTGAAGCCTAGGCCGATGAGGAGGGGGGGATGGTGGGCGATCGCCACCGGCAAGGGTTCACTCCCCCGCACTACAACCACCACCGCCGCCAGAGAACCCACCGCCCAAAACAGTTGTAAAACTCGGTGCAGTAGTTTTACATAGATATGAATGTACCATAGGCTTACCCCTAAACCGAGGGAAAAGAGGGCAAACAGGAGGGTTAAACCCTGCCACAGGAGGGGGCTGGGGGTTTGGGTGAGGGCCAAAATTGTCCCGATCGCAAAGCTCAGGCCCGCAACCACGAGGCCAGCGCGATAAAAAATTACCTCACGGCGATCGCCCTCGGTAATCGTAAATTCCCCAAACTGCCCTTGATAACGGGGGCTAATGGCATCATTCATGGGCAACTCCGTTAACTAATTTTCGCCAAACGATGGACTTGGGATTCCACTTCGGCCCAGAGTTCGCGGTTATGGGGGTCACTGCGCAGCGCTTTGCGCAGATAAACTTTCGCTTTTTCCCCATGGCCTTGATCAATCAGGGCTTTCCCCCATTGATAGTAGGCGATCGCCTGCCATTGTCGCACCTCTGGATCCGCCGGTAGGCGAATCACCAACCCCTCCACCAACGCAACGGCCCGGGCAAACCGCCGTCGCCGCAGCAGGGTTTGTAAATTTTCATAGGTTTGCGCCTTGAGGGGATGGGGTGTGCTGCCATGGGAGGGCGAGGCAACGGCAGTATTTTGGGGATAGTCGGGGGAACTCTGGCCCTGGGGGGCTTGGAGCAGATGCTCATAGGCTTGGGTTAGCTCAATAAACTTGGCTTCCGCTGCCTTGACGTTTTGGGGGTGTAAATCGGGGTGATAACACCGGGCCAAGCGACGATAGGCCGCTTTAATCTCCGGGACAGATGCGCCCCACTGGAGGCCGAGGGTCTGATAGCAAGTTGCAAGATCCACCGCGTTTGCTCAAGATGATGGTAATCATCCCCCTATCTTAATGGGATTGAGGGCGATCGCGGCAGATTGAAGGGGAGTGAGTGGCGCGATAGGTTGACTCAAGTTCCCCCTTGTTCGGGAAAATCGACGGAGTGTAAAAGTGAAAACTGTGTCAAAATGAACCATAGTCGTTTCTTGAGCGATGGCATTTAATACCGCTCAGTCCCCTTTTGAAAGGAGGACATCAAGTTTTGATGGAAACTCAAAAAGCAAGATCAAAAACAGGGGAGTATGGGTCAAAATTGATGACTCTGGTATTTGGTCAATTTGCATAACTAAGATCTTAAAAATTACCAGCTTAATTTTTGAGGTTTCTCACTCCTCAAATTTCTTCCTCTGTCTTCTTTATGATTTTAAACAATGCTTCAGAACTGCCAGAACCAACCCCTGAAGAGATTCAAGACTGGATCAATTGGTTGAGTTTTCATCGTATCTGGGGAAAGTTAGGGGCAAAACCCATCGCCCAAATTGCCGCATCTCTCTCCTTATTGCCGGTTGAAGCCAACAGGGATATTTTCACCCAAAATGCTACGCCTCAAGGCTTATATCTCCTCAAATGGGGCAGCGTCGAAATCTATCGCAATTCCCCAGTGGGTAAAACCCATATTGCCTACCGCAATGCCGGGGAACTTTTCGGTCATATTTCCCTCGGCATGGTGGAAGAAAACCCCACCTACCGAACCGGGGCGATGGCGATCGCCAAAAGTGAAATTTGGTTTTTATCAAGAGAGCGGTTTGAACAACTTAAAACTGCATATCCTGAAATTAACAACGCCATCAATACCCTCTTAGTTCAGGATTTAGCCAAATTTCAAGACCGCATTGCCAAAGAACAAACGCGCATTCAAGGATTACAACCCTACATCCGCCCCGTTCCCACCGATGCAACCCTGATTAGTCAGAGCAAATCGAGTCAAAAACTCGCCCAACAAGTTGCCCAAGCCGCCCAGGATTTAAAACCCATTTTGCTCCAAGCCTTACCCGGTAGCGGCAAAACCTTTATTGCGGGGATGATTCACGCTCAATCTGGCCTCAAAAATCGCCCCTTTGCGGAAATTGATTGTGGGCAACTGCCCAAAACTCCAGAGGGGGATATCAATACTGATATTCTTTTCGGACGCATCGACGGGTTAACAGGGGCGATCGCCTTATTAGAACGGGGAACTTTAGCCATTGATAACTGGCAAATTCTCAGTCAAAGCGATCGCAATCGACTGATTCACTATCTCAAAACCGGCAACCTGCTCCCCAACGCCCCCATTACCGCCCAGCCCCAAATTCCCCAGCAACCCCCTCAACATCTTTGGGTGCGCTTGATTTTGATCAGCCCCACTAAACTCCCCATTTCAGGGGTAGATGCCCATCATTTTAAACTCTTTAGCTTTGCCCAGCGCAAATCAGATATTCCCGCTTTTGCTCAGTATTTTCTGGAAAAATTTTCTCGCGAAAAGGGGCGATCGACCTTACAACTGGATCAAGCGGATCTCCGGCGGCTCCTCAGTTACGACTATCCCGGCAATGTTGCCGAATTAGAAAATATTCTCAAGCGGGCAGTGCTCATGACCCCCGCCGAACAATCTATCATTCCTGAACAGGTCTTGTGGTCTGTTGAATCTAAAAAAAATGCCTTTCGGGTTGATCTCCTCAATCAAATTCCAGGGTTGCGCCCATTCCTCCTAAGCCATTGGTGGCCAGAACGGTTTTGGTGGCCCATGATGGCGATTTTTGTCCCCGTCACGATCATGGGATTGATTGGCCCCCAAACCCGAGAAACGAACATGATCCTTAACTTCTTTTGGGCTTGGTGGTGGCCATTTTATTTATTGCTCTTTGTCTTCATCGGTCGCCTCTGGTGTGCGGTTTGTCCATTTATGATTACTGCGGAATGGCTCAGAAAACTGTCTCTCTGGATTTGGCCCCGTCAGCTTTTGCCCTGGCCGACAAAATGGCTGAATCAATGGGGGGCTTGGGCCTTGTGGGCCGGATTTGTCGCCATTTATTTATGGGAAAAACTTTGGGATTTGCCCCATCATGCCAATCTTTCCGCTGCCCTCCTAATCATCATTACCGGAGGGGCAGTGATGTGCAGCATCATCTATGAACGCCGCCTTTGGTGTCGTTATTTATGCCCCATTGGAGGCATGAATGGGATGTTTGCTAAGTTGGCGGTTGTGGAGTTGCGATCGACTCAGCAGGTTTGTGGCACACAATGCAGTACCTTCGGATGCTATCAAGGCAGTGATGCCACGCCGGTTAATTTTGCCGATGCCCTGCCAACGGAGGGCCAAGCGACGGGGGGATGCCCTTTATATTCCCACCCCGCCCAATTGCTCGATAACCGAGATTGTGTGCTGTGCATGACCTGTCTCAAAGCCTGTCCCAACCGTTCGGTGCAGTTAAATCTTCGGGTTCCGGCAGCGGATCTCTTGGAAACTCACAAGGGTTTCCCCGGTGAAATTGCCCTGCTGCTGTTACTGTTTGGCGGCATATTTATGCATTACTCTCAGCGGATTTTAGCCGGGTTCGGTTGGGGAGAGGTGGCGATTGATTCTGGCCATCTGGTGACGGCCCTTCCCATCGTCCTCTTCTTACTCTCAATCCCCTTCATGCTCACCTACATTACCCATCAAATTGCTCGACTTTTCGATCCAGCAATGCCCGATTATCAAACGGTTATCTATGCCTATTTGCCCCTTGTTTTAGCAGGAAATCTAGCCTACTATGTACCCGCAGCCATGACCGAAGCCGGGCAAATTTTACCCGTGATCGCCCGCACTTTTGGTTTCACGGGAGCGGGTTTAATGACCCTAACTTGGAGTTTAGATGTGGCCCAGTTTATTCAAGGGTTTACCTTACTATTAGCTTTGGGCTTTACTGTCTTTCCACTCCTAAAAATTAGCCGCCGTCCCTTGACGAAAAATCTCCCCCATCTGCTCCTCATGGGGGCTTTCGTCGCCGTCTGGTTTCAGCTTATGGTTATTTAACCCGCCCATCCTTTTAAACTGCCCTTAAACCCATGAAAATTTACCAAAATATTACCCAAATTATCGGCAATACTCCCTTAGTCAAATTGCGCCATCTTCCCCAGCTTTATGATTGTTCCGCTAAAATTCTCCTCAAACTGGAAAGCTTGAATCCAGCCCATTCTGTTAAAGATAGAATTGCGGTGAGTATGATTGAAGAAGCCGAAAAAGCCGGTTTAATTCAACCGGGAGTTTCAACGGTGATTGAAGCAACATCCGGGAATACAGGGATTGGTTTAGCGATGGTTTGCGCGGCTAAGGGCTATCGCTTAATTTTAACGATGCCAGAAAACATGAGTTTAGAACGGCAAAAACTGGTGAAAGCCTATGGTGCAGAAGTGGTCAAAACACCCGCCGAAGGGGATATGTCCGGTGCGATTGAACGGGCTAATGAACTGTTAGCCAGTATTCCTGACTCTTTTTCTCCCCAACAATTTAGCAACCCCGCTAACCCGAAAATTCACTATCAAACCACCGGGCCAGAAATTTGGCAGGATACCGCCGGAAATATTGATGTTTTCGTGGTGGGAGTGGGTACGGGTGGAACCTTGACCGGAGCCGGTTTCTATTTGAAACAGCAAAACCCCGATTTAAAAATCGTTGCCGTTGAGCCGGCCGCCAGTGCCGTTTTAAGTGGCCATGGTCGCCATGTTCACGATATCCAAGGCATTGGCGCAGGGTTTATTCCTGATATTTTGCGGGTTGATTTAATTGATGAAATTTTCAAGGTGACTGAAGCGGAATCCTACCATATTGGGCGACTTTTGGCCAGTCAAGAAGGGATTATCAGTGGGATATCGACGGGGGCTGTTGTTGAAGCAGCGTTGAGGATTGGGGCGCGTCCAGAATATGGCGATCGCACCATTGTCGCCATTCAAGCCAGTGGCGGAGAGCGCTATTTAAGCACCGCCATGTTTCAGGATCAACCCGAACCCCAAAAAAAGGAACTGAGTTAGGACATCGCGTAGGGTGGGCAATGCTCACCAGGAGAGGATTTCAGACTGCGGAATGTCGGACTTAGGGTAAGGGATTTTCTGTAGATTCTCCCCCCAAAAGACAAAAAAAGGAACTGAGAAAACCCAGTTCCAGAACAGATAAAAATGATAGTTAAAGGCCTAGAAGCGGCTCACACCGGGTTTGTAAACGATGAAGCTCACCGTTTGGCACTGTTTGATATTGTCGAAACCCACAACACGGATGTAGGAATCAGAATATTCTTGACGGCATTCCCGCACTTCATTCAGCACATCCTGGGGGCTATTGGCGCTGAACAGGGGCAGTTTCCACATCGTCCAATGGTGATCCGTGGGTTTGGGATCTTTTTCAAATTCAACAGCGGGAATATAGCCTTGATCCAACATATATTGAATCTGCAAGGCAATTTGCTGATCCGTCAGGGGGGGCAGGTAGGAGAGAGTTTCGTAACGCTTCTCTTTGGGTAACGTCTTCATTGCCATCGTCAAAATACCTCAAATAATTAGGGGTTTAAGGAGCAAAAAATACTCCAGTCAGCATTTAGGTTGAGGGGTCGGGTTCAGACCGCGTTAAGCGTTCCAGAACTTGGCGGCGATGTTCCGTGTTCGAGGTTTGAATCGCTACACGGGTCATCTCCGGTAGAAAATCCACAACCTGATCGGCAATCTCTGCCCGTACCGTCAAAATTCGCAACACTAACTCTTTATGTTCCAGCATCAGCCCATCGAGATAGGCTTCGCCATCTTGGAGTTTGCCCGCTGAATATTGCGTCAGCCAAATGGCTTGGGGAGGATTCGTTTCCGTGAGTTGATGGATAATCTCGCGCACCGCCTGGTAGGTGAGGTAACTTTGCAGCACCCTTACCGTATTTTCGGCAACGTGTTTAGGATTCATGGGCAAAACTGGTTCCAACCCGACCGATTTTAGGTGGAAGTCTTCAAGGGAAACC
The DNA here is from genome assembly GCF_034932185.1 of Spirulina sp. CCNP1310. Lineage (NCBI taxonomy): Bacteria > Bacillati > Cyanobacteriota > Cyanophyceae > Spirulinales > Spirulinaceae > Spirulina > Spirulina sp. CCNP1310. The sequence continues at coordinate 16,348 of NZ_JAYGHW010000040.1, forward strand.
GTAACGACGCTACCGTTTCCCTTAATTTTGCCAACCTAGATGGTATCCATGGCCTCAAACTCGAACTTGATTTCTTTCCAGAGTTCGCAAGCCGCAGCCAGTTCAGGACTCCAGCGGCAGGCTTCGCGGATCACGTCGTTGCCTTCGCGAGCCAGGTTGCGGCCTTCGTTCCGAGCTTGGATACAAGCTTCGAGGGCGACGCGGTTCGCGGTTGCACCAGGAGCATTACCCCAGGGGTGGCCCAGCGTACCACCACCGAACTGTAAGCAGGAATCATCACCAAAGATTTCCACCAACGCGGGCATATGCCATACGTGAATCCCACCGGAGGCTACGGGCATCGTGCCGGGGAGGGAGGCGTAGTCTTGGGTGAAGAAAATACCCCGTGAGCGATCTTCTTCTACATAGTCTTCGCGCATCAGGTCAACGAAGCCCATGGTGATGCCCCGTTCCCCTTCGAGTTTACCCACAACGGTACCGGAGTGGAGGTGATCCCCACCGGAGAGGCGGAGGCACTTGGCGAGGACGCGGAAGTGAATCCCGTGGTTGCGCTGACGGTCGATAACCGCGTGCATAGCACGGTGGATGTGCAGCAACACGCCGTTACGACGACACCATTTAGACAGGGTGGTGTTGGCGGTGAAACCGCCGGTGAGGAAGTCGTGCATGATGATCGGCGTGCCGATTTCTTTGGCGAATTCGGCCCGCTCCATCATTTGCTCACAGGTGGGAGCGGTGACGTTGAGGTAATGCCCTTTGATTTCGTTGGTTTCCGCTTGGGATTTTTCGATCGCCTCTTGCACAAAGAGGAAGCGATCGCGCCAGCGCATGAAGGGTTGAGAGTTGATGTTTTCGTCGTCTTTGGTGAAGTCCAAACCGCCGCGCAGACATTCATAAACGGCGCGACCGTAGTTTTTCGCGGACAGACCCAGTTTGGGTTTAATCGTACAACCCAAGAGAGGACGACCGTATTTGTTGAGTTTGTCCCGCTCAACGGTGATCCCGTGCGGCGGGCCTTCAAAGGTTTTGATCAAAGCAACGGGGAAGCGGATATCTTCCAAACGCAGCGCCCGCAGCGCTTTAAACCCGAACACGTTACCCACAATGGAGGTCAGGACGTTGGTAACGGAGCCTTCTTCAAAGAGGTCAAGGGGATAGGCAACAAAGCAGAAGTATTGGTTGTCTTCACCGGGAACGGCTTCGAGATCATAGCAACGGCCTTTATACCGATCCAAATCCGTCAGACCATCAGTCCAAACGGTCGTCCAGGTTCCGGTGGACGATTCTGCGGCTACCGCTGCCCCAGCTTCTTCAGGAGGCACACCCGGTTGGGGGGTCATCCGGAAACAAGCAAGTAAGTCGGTATCTTTCGGGGTGTAGTCGGGGGTGTAGTAGGTCAAGCGATAGTCTTTTACACCCGCCTCAAACCCCTGTTTGGTTTGTACCATATCCTCAAATTCCTCCTTAAAGTCGTGGTGAGGCTTACGTTAACAGTAATTTCTACTCAAAACGAGGGACTGGTTGGTGGAACTGTAACGGCAGAAGGGAGGTTGGCATTCTATAGATAGCCGCGCATTTCTTCAGGAGACAGTGACAACTCAGCCCAAGTTGGCGTTCAAAGAATTCTGTTTAATGTGACAAGTTTTTGATGCCACGCTTTAGCTTATCACGAAGGTTCTCCTTTTCTTTGAAAATGCAAGACAATTTTGGAGCTTTGGCAATTGCGATTGCTTCTGAGACCGATTAATAAAATTAATCATTATATTAACAGTGGTAATATTCCCCGATCGCCCTGAATGCAAAAACGCCCAATGCTTGACAACACAAGGCATTGCGCGATTCCTCCTGGGAAAAATCTCTCCCCATTGCATGATCTCAACGGCCAAAAACACCCTTAAGGGCAGGATCTCGAAGTTCTCAGTCTTAAGGATGAAAGGGGGGTTTGGTAGCGGGAGAATGGGAAACTTGTTTTATTAATAAATATTTACAAAACCGATAGCATTAACTCCTATTTTAGGGGGAAGAATCTTCGGGTTTAGGCTCGTTCTGATGCCCATTTTCCTGAATCCGTTCCTGAAAGCGTTGATCATAGGGAAAAAGCGTGACCAATAATTGATTAATCCGCATTTTGCTGGCGGTTAAACGCTCAGAAGGGGGAGGACTAGGGGGGTCATCAGGGAGGTTCAGAGCAACTACTGCCGGTTCAGGGGCTGAAGGCTCCGGGGTTTGGAGTTCTGGTGTGGGTTCGTCTTCCCAAAAATCCGCTTCCGATTCACCATTGAGGAGATCAGCGGCTAAGGGCATGGGGTCTGGGGCGGCTAAATCCACAGGACGGCCACAATCCCCCAACACTGTCCCGGCGGGAATGACGGCCATGGCAGGAATATTGCGCTCGTAAATGGTCGTTAAGCCACCGATACAACTATTGGCCCCGATCGCACAACTGCCCACCACCAAAACCCCCGGCCCCAAACTGGCTCCTTCTTCAATGCAGATTGTCCCGGCGATCGCATTGAGAATCACCCCCATACCAATACAGACCCCCGGCCCAATGACCACCCGGCCCTGGGAACCCGTTAATAAAACAGCACCGGAGGCGATCGCCGCACTGGGGTGAATCTCAACATTTCCCACCACCCGAACATCAGGGAGGGAACAAAGCTGCAAAGGTTGCAATGGCATAAGCCGAGTCAAAAGGATGGCACTACGTCAAAGCCAGCCCCTCGGACTGGCTTTAACCGGGGTTCACGGTGGGAAAACTCCAGGATCACCCCAGCGTGAGCAGGGGGCGGCGTTCTCAGCAAGAGTTCAGGGCATTTGAACCCTTAGGATTGCCTAGGGCCGTTGGATAATTTGCTCCAACACCCGGCGCTTCGCTTGGGCATCAATCCCCAGCAACCGCACATATTCCCCAGCGTGTTCCGCCAAACAGCCCTCTAAATGGCTGAAGACATCCGCTTCACGGGTGGCCTGGATGGGAGAGCAAGGCTGCCAAGACTTGGCCCGAAAATGGCGTTGATCAGCGTGTTCGGTGCCAATGGTGTAACCCTGACGCAGCAAGTTCCGCACTTGGTCTTGCACCTCCGGTGCTAAACCGCTGCGCACTGCGCCATTACTGTAGCCATTGCTGCTAGGGGTAGGAGTCGCCGCCCGGCCATTGGTGGCAGGACTGGCAGTAGATCCATTACCGGGCCGTTGGATAATCACATCCCCAACCCGACGCTTGGCATTGAGATCCACCCCGATCAGTCGCACATATTCCCCCGGACAATCCGCAAGCACTTGCGCCACTTGGGCCATGATTTGGCTTTCAGTGGTGGCGGAGAAGCCCTCGCAGGTGAGCCAGGATTTAGAGCGGTAGCGGCGAGCATCGGCGTGTTCAGCGCGGATCGCCAAACCTTGACGGAGCCAATCCCGCACCTGTTGCACCGTATCCCCGGCTACGGTTCCAACGGAGCCATTGCCCACCGCACCGCTGCTCCGGCTAGCCGTGGAAATGGAGCCGTTATCCCCTGGGCGTTGAATAATCACTTCCGTCACCCGTCGCTTGGCATTGGCATCAATCCCAATTAAGCGGACGTATTCCCCCGCATGATCCGCCAGACAGCGGTTCAACTCCGCCAGCACATCCGCTTCACGGGTGGCTTGGATCTGGGGACAGGTTTGCCAGGATTTGGAGCGGTAGCGTCGTTGATCGGCGTGTTCTGTGCCGATGCGATAGCCTTGGCGCAACAGGTTGCGGACTTGATCCACTACCTCGCCATTGACGCTGCCGCTGCCGCTGCCGCTGCCGTTCGCCTTGGGAACGCTACGGCTGGCGGTTTTGGCTCGCACCACTTTATTATTACGGGTGCGGGTGGGGGCGGTTCCGTCGGGACGTTGGATAATTTCTTCTAAAACCCGGCGTTTGGCGTTGGCATCAATGCCGATCAGTCGGACATATTCCCCGGAGAATTCCCCTAAGCGGGATTCGAGGGCGGCCAGGACTTGATCTTCGCGGCTGCCTTGGATGGATTCGGCCGTCAGCCAAGATTTAGAGCGGTAGCGCCGTTGGTCGGCGTGCTCTAAGCCAATGCTGTAGCCTTGGCGCAGGAGCGATCGCACCTGCTCTACTGTTTCGGGACTCAAACTCATAGCTCCTACCAAATCGTGATCGTCAGCATGGGAGATTGGGCCATTAGCCCTGGCCCGGGGCGTGGTTTTGTTGCGGATCGAGAGGAGGCAATCGGGGTTTTCCGCACATTGATACCCCGTTAACAGGGCCTCATTCACCTCCACCACATGACGGGCAAAGGCTTGATCCTCCGGTTGCACATTGGGCAGGCGATCGGCCTGCTGTTGGTTGGTAATAATCGCCCCGGAGGGGATGTATTTACCAGCGGGAATTTCAACATCCTGAATCAGGGCGTGCATCATCACAATGCAGCCATGACCGACCCGGGCGTTGAACACCGTTGAGCGAAACCCAATAAAGCAGTTATCCCCGATATACACCGGGCCATGAATGAGGGCCATGTGGGTAATGCAAGTATCGGAGCCAATCCAAGCGGAATAGCTCTCGCCATCGTCACCGATCACCCGGCCCTTTTCTAAACCATGCACCACGACCCCATCTTGAATATTGGTGCCGGAGCCAATATAGAAGGGAAACCCTTCATCGGCTCGGATCGAAGTTCCCGGAGCTACTAATACATTAGCACCAACGCGCACATCGCCGATGACGCGGGAAGAGTCGTGAATATAGGAAGATTGATCAATGTTGGGTTCGGCTAAATCTCTAGACCAAGGAGTGGGGGGAGCCGCCCGCCGACGAACGACCATGCTGTTTTGCCTCGCGTTTCAATTCAATAAAAAATAGTATGGATGGGGGAAAGGCCTTGGGGCTGCGATCGCCTATTTGCGGTAAAGCAGGCCCTTATCGACAGAGACGGTATCAATAATGCCCACCACTATGGCATCTACGGGCCGTTGTTCCGTTGCCCCCATGGGTTGAGGGGCGATCGCCCGACGACTGACTAAAACCCATTCCCCCATGCCGGCTCCCACTTGATCAGCGGCCACCTCATAGCGCGGGAGTAAGTTGCCATCCTGGTCAATCATCTGCAATAACAGCAGCTTAACGCCGGTCATTGCGGGCAATTTCTGGGTACTGACCACCGTGCCTCTCACCTGGGCAATCTGCATCAGTCTAGCGGCGCAGCGTGGGGTTCACGCTTTCACGGAACTGCTCCACCGCTTCGGTGTAGCGGATGGGCAACACATACTCTAGGTTTTCATGGGGACGGGCAATGATGTGGGTGGAAAGCACTTGACCCCCGTTCACCCGTTTGACGTTCTCAATCCCAGCAGAAACAGAAGCTTGCACTTCAGAGACATCGCCGCGCACAATCACCGTCACCCGACCTGTGCCAATTTTTTCATAACCCACCAGGGTGACGCGAGCGGCTTTCACCATCGCATCCGCCGCTTCAACCACAGCGGGAAACCCTAAGGTTTCAATCATTCCAACAGCAATCGACATAATGTAACTCCAAATCTAAAGGTTTTTAAAATTCACAGCCCAAGGGGTGAACAACTACGGCTAGTAAGTCCGGAACTGTTCCACTTCTTCGGTATAGCGAATCGGTAACACATACTCTAGGTTTTCGTGGGGACGCGCAATGATGTGCGTCGAGAGCACCTCACCCCCATTGACCCGCTTGACGTTTTCAATGCCAGCGGCAATGGAGGCTTGGACTTCCGAGACATCCCCCCGCACGATCACGGTGACACGCCCAGAGCCAATTTTTTCATAGCCAACGAGGGTGACGCGAGCAGCCTTCACCATGGCATCTGCTGCCTCAACGACAGCGGGAAACCCGAGGGTTTCAATCATTCCTACCGCAATTGGCATTGTTCAAGCTCCTTAGTTAAAGAATAATGGCATTGCAAATGGTCAAACTTCCCACAACTCCCGAAGAATTGCGAGGCCGGCTCGAAAACTCTCTTGGCGATCAAAGGGCGGTGCGTCCGTGGAAGCTGATACTCCTGAGCGAGATGAGCGAGGTAAATGAGAGCCATAGTTCGGTGAAAGAACCCAAAGCCCTCCCAGACTCATCCAATCCTTGAGGCTAAATTCTTGAGGTTGTGGCTAGGAATCGAGAATACTCAGATCAAAAGTACCAAAACAAGTCGAGACGGGGAGCCTCAAACCCATTTTAGAACGGTTTTGAATATGTTCAATTCTTGACCCACTCAAAAGCATAGGCAACCTTTGCACCTTTGACAATATAAATCTTTATGATTTTTTTAAATCCTATAGTTAATAAAAATTAATGAGTCTCTCGGGGTCATGGTCTGGAAATGGCAATCGCCTAACTCCCATTCTGTGGCGGGTACAGCTTGCCCTATAATTAATTTACCGTAGCGTTAGTTCAATCAACGGTAATTTTTTAGTCATTATTACCTATTTTGTTGACTTTAAACTCAACAAAAAACGCCAAAAACTTTTAGGCTTTTTTTACGGAAGATCCCGGCAAGGTTTGCTAGGGATTTTTCCCCTTGAGGCGATGGCGGCGATCGCCCTCAATCCCCCCCGCCATCGCGCCCATTTTTGAGTATTTACCGCCAATACTGTTAATTAATGTTAAAAAAACTTAAACATCTCACCAAATTCCGGGTCAATAGGGGCGATCCGCCTTGGCGTACCGCTCACCCCTCGCTGCCTGTCCCCCCCTTGCCCTTCCTCCCCATTGCCCTCCATGGTTGATTTTTTATTTGCCACAACCTGGTTAATCCCCATCTACGGACTGATGGGGGCAATCCTCACGTTGCCTTGGTCCTTAGGGATTATCCGGCGCACCGGCCCCCGGCCTGCGGCCTACCTCAACATCTTGATGACGCTGTTGTCCTTCATCCACGGCTCCATCGCCTTTGCAGCGGTGTGGCATCAGGGCAACGTCCATCTGGTGTGGCCCTGGCTCCAAGTGGCAGACCTCAACCTCACCCTCACCATTGATCTCTCCCCCGTCAGCTTGGGAGCCTTAGAGATGGTGACAGGGATTAGCCTCTTGGTACAGATTTATGCCTTGGGCTATATGGAAAAAGATGCCTCCCTAGCTCGGTTTTACGGGCTGATGGGCCTTTTTGAGGCGGCTCTAGGGGGCATTGCCATTAGTGACTCCCTGCTGTTGAGCTATATGCTCCTGGAAATCCTCACCCTCTCCACCTATCTCCTGGTTGGCTTCTGGTATGCCCAGCCCTTGGTGGTGACGGCGGCGCGGGATGCCTTCTTAACGAAGCGGGTGGGGGATATTATCCTGCTGATGGGGATTGTGGCCCTATCGAGTTATGGGGAAGGGTTGGATTTTAGTCAGTTGGAGATTTGGGCGGAAAGCTCGACGCTGCCCCCCTTGGCCGCCGCCTTGTTGGGCCTCTCCCTCATTGCCGGGCCAACGGGGAAATGTGCTCAATTCCCCTTAAACCTTTGGTTGGATGAAGCGATGGAGGGGCCCAACCCGGCGGGGATTATGCGTAATTCCGTCGTGGTCAGTGCTGGGGCCTATGTATTAATTAAACTTCAGCCGGTGTTTACCCTTTCCCCCATTTCAGGAAATGTGCTGATTTTGTTGGGAACGATGACCGCCATCGGGGCTTCGCTGATGGCGATCGCCCAAATCGACATCAAGCGCACCATGTCCCATTCCACCAGTGCCTATCTGGGTTTAGTCTTCGTCGCGGTGGGATTGGGCCAGGTCGATATTGCCTTTCTCTTACTCTTCACCCATGCCGTCGCCAAAGCCCTGCTGTTCATGACCGTAGGCAGTATCATCCTCACCACTAGCAATCAAAATATTACGGAAATGGGCGGCCTTTGGTCACGGATGCCCGCCACCACCACCGGCTACTTAGTCGGGGCAGCGGGATTAATCACCCTCTTCCCCCTAGGGGAATTTTGGACAATGCGCCGCTGGTTAGATGGCACTTGGGCCGTTCCCCCCTGGCTATTAGGGGTGATTGTGATTGTTAACATCCTCAACGCCATCAACCTCACCCGCGTTTTTCGCCTCGTCTTTCTAGGGGAACCCCAGGCCAAAACCCGCCGCGCTCCGGAAGTGCAATGGCCCATGGCTCTGCCCTTGGTGATGATGACGGTGATCACGATCATTGCTAGCATTGTGCCGATTCAATGGCCCTTCTGGCTCAGTCCTTACCCCCCCTTGGATGTGGCCAGTAATGCGATCCGCGCTAGCGCACCAATCGCCCTTTGGGCCTTGCCAATCCTGATGGCCTCGGGGGGCATCGGCATCTTGATCGGCCTCAACCTCAAACTCCAGCGCACCACCGCCCGCCCCACTCAGGTTTATCGTCGCTTCTTCCAAGACCTCTTTGCCTACGATTTTTATGTGGAGCGGCTCTATAAAATTACTGTGGTCAATGGGGTGGCGGCCCTCTCCCAAATTGCGGTTTGGTGCGATCGCTACATTGTTGATGGGCTGGTGAATCTCGTTGGGTTAGCGACGATCTTTGGGGGCAGCACGCTCAAATACAATGCTTCCGGTCAATCCCAGTTCTACATCCTGACGATTTTACTGGGGGTGGGGGCATTGTTGTGGTTGATTTTCACGGGCCAATGGACGCTTGTCACCGAGTTTTGGTCAACGGCGTTCAACGGTGTTTAGCGGCTTAAGCTTAATTTGATGGAGAAGATGCTGTGATGCTCAGTGCTTTAGTTTGGATTCCTGTGGTGGGGGCGATCGCCATCCTCCTCTTGCCCCCCACCAGGGGGGAATGGGCCCGCCCTCTGGCCTTAGGGGTAGCGGGTTCTGTCCTACTCCTCACCCTCCTCCTCAGTTTTGAGTTCGATCCCGCCGCAGTCGCCCCCCAATTTGCTGAACGACTCCCCTGGATTGCGCCCTTGGGGTTGAATTACAGCCTAGGGATGGACGGCCTTTCATTTCCCTTAATTTGGCTCAATAGTTTCCTCACCTTAGTCGCCATCTTTGCCACCCGTGGGGATATTCAACGCCCTCGGCTCTATTACCCCTTGATCCTGCTCCTCAGTACCGGGGCCGCCGGAGCCTTCCTTGCCCAAAATCTCCTCCTCTTCTTCCTCTTTTACGAAATTGAAATTGTCCCCCTCTACCTCCTAATCGCCATTTGGGGCGGGAGTCGGCGGGGCTATGCAGCGATGAAGTTTCTGATCTACACGATCGTTTCCGGCATTTTGGTGCTGGCTGCATTCCTCGGTTTAGTCTGGGCCAGTGGTGCAAAAACCTTTGATTATCAACCCCTGCTTGATCACAACCTACCCCTTGAACTGCAATCCCTGTTATTAATTGCCCTCTTAGTGGGGGTATTTATTAAAATTCCCATCTTCCCCTTCCACACCTGGCTCCCTGATGCCCATGTGGAGGCCTCCACGCCGGTTTCTGTACTCCTGGCGGGGGTGTTGCTCAAGTTGGGAACCTATGCCTTGATCAAGTTTGGCGTGGGGTTATTTTTCGACGCTTGGGTAGTGTTGGCCCCCAGTTTGGCGATTTTGGCGACGATCAGCGCGTTGTATGGGGCCTTTAGTGCGATCGCCCAACAGGACATGAAAAAAGTCGTCGCCTACTCCTCCATCGCCCACATGGCCTATATCCTCCTCGCCGCCGCCGCCAGCACTCCCCTGAGCATGACCGCCGCCATTTTTCAAATGGTCAGCCACGGCTTAATTTCCGCCCTCCTCTTCCTGCTCGTCGGGGTAGTGTATAAAAAAACCGGGACGCGGGATGTTCACCTCTTACAAGGACTACTCAACCCCGAGCGGGGGCTACCAATTACCGGCAGTTTAATGATCGTCGGCGTGATGGCCAGCGCGGGCCTGCCAGGGATGGTGGGATTCATTGCCGAATTTATGGTCTTTCGTAGCACATTCCCCATCTTTACCATCGCCACATTGCTCTGTTTAGTTGGCACAGGCCTAACCGCCGTCTATTTCCTGTTAATGATTAACCGCGTCTTCTTCGGTCGTCTCCCCGATACCCTCGCCACCATCCCGAAAGTGGCCTTTCGGGATCACCTACCCTCCTTTGTGTTAACCCTGCTGCTGATCCTCTTTGGCTTACAACCCAGTTGGGTCGTGCGGTGGAGCGAAACCCAAGCCACGAACTTTATCCTTAGCCCCGCCTTACGCCCCCCTTCCCCCTCCCTACTTTCTACTTCCCACTCCCCACTTCCCACGCCCTACTTCCCCCCTCCCCTCTAACTATGCTTACCACCCTCCAACCCCCCATTCAACTCAACATCGAAAACCTGATCACCCGCCTGGAATCGGGTGAGGCCCTGCTGCGGGATACGCCGCAAAACTTGGTGGAAGTGGTGGGGATTCTCAAAAGCTACGGTGTGGTTTTAGATGCCTATTCCAATAATTTGATTTATATTGCTGACCATCAGTTTTTGCGACTGTTTCCCTTTTTTAAATATTGCAATGGCGATCGCTCCCTAGCCCGATTAAAAAAACATTGGTGGCACGATCGCATTAACTATGAATATGCCGAATATTGCATGAAAGCGATGTTTTGGCATGGGGGGGGCAAGTTGGATCAATTTTTAGATAGTCCAGAATTTAGCCAATTAGCGGAACAAGCTATCCGCGCCCGCTGGCAAGGCAACCCTGCCCTTCTCACGCTCCATCGCATTTTCCCCAACTACCTCCCGGAACAGGTGCGGCAATTGTGTTATTACAGCGCCTTGGGGCAGTTTTGGCGGGTGATGAGTGATATTTTTATCAACCTTTCCGATGCCTATGATCGCGGCGAAATTGCCAATATTCCCGCCGTGGTTGCCTTTATTTTGGCGGGCTTAGTTGCCGATGCGGGGCGGCCCATCCATTACACCGTTGCCATCAAGGGGCAACCCTATGATCTTCTGCCCCCCTCCCAAGGTTTAACATTCCTGATGGATGTGGCAGTTCCCTATGTAGAGGCGGTCTTTTTCCGAGGAACCCCCTTCCCCGGCACCGTTTCCTACAATGCCCAAGCCTATCAAATCCCCCAAGGGCAAGACCAATTTGCCTATGGCGCACTCTACGCCGACCCCCTCCCCATCGGTGGCTCCGGCATTCCCCCCACGCTACTGATGCAGGATATGCGCCATTTTTTGCCGGAATATCTCCATGCCATCTACCGGCAACGGCTACGACAGGAGGATGATCTCCGGGTGCAAATCTGCGAAAGTTTCCAAAAATCGATGTTTTGCGTCACCACGGCTGCGATCCAGGGCCTCGCGCCCCATCCCCTCAACACCACCGACCCCACAGAGCGGGCCGCCAATCGCCTCTATCTCAAGGGTTGGCTGCGGCGGTTACGGGAATCGCGTTTGGTGCGGATGGCTTGAGGAGGAATGAGCGCAAAAGCTTCTCTATCCTCTCTCCTCCCCTGAATTAGCACTGAGTTGGCAGTCAAAGCTGGCCATGGCAGCGGCGGCGGAGAGGAAAAGGCGATCGCGCCCTAAGCGATCAATAAACCCAATGCGCTCTAACCCATCCATCACTGGCCCTTTAACATCGGATAAATATAAGGTGACTCCTAAATTTTCTAAGGTTTGGATCAATCGCTCTAGGGTATCTAAGGCACTGCCATCAATGAAATTGATCCCACTACAAACTAAGAGGAGTTTTTCGATCTTGGGGGAAGTGGCGATCGCATTTAATAAGCTTGTCTCCAATACTTTTGTATTGGCAAAATACAAACTTTCATCAATGCGAATCGCCAAGACCTCGGCACAGGTTAAGACGGCATGGCGTTTAATATTGCGGAATTGCTCCGTTTCTCCTAAACGGCCCACAATGGCAATGTGAGGATGGCTGGTGCGCCAAAGGTAGAGGATGATGGCGAACCCGATCCCCACTAAAATCCCCGACTCAATGCCCACAAATAACACCCCCGCAAATGTCACGATAAACGCCCAGGCATCTCTAGGGTTATACCGCCACAATTTCAGCAAGGTTTTAAGATCAATGAGCTTAATAACTGCCATGCAAATCATGGCAGCTAAACAGGCTTGGGGGACATAAAAAAACAGCGGCGTGAGGAATAATGCCGTGAGCAGAATCACGCCAGCGGTAATGATAGAGGCTAACCCTGTCCGCGCTCCCGCCGCAAAATTCACCACTGACCGACTCAACCCCCCGGCCACACAATACCCCCCCGCAAAGGCTGTCCCTACATTGGCTAACCCCACGGCAATTAATTCCTGATCGGCTTCGATGGTTTGTTGCCGTTGACGGGCGAGGACTTGGCCGGTGGAAAAGCTTTCAATGAAGCTGATGAAGGCGAGGGTGAGGGCTAGGGGGAGGAGGGTGAGGAGGCGATCGCCCGTGATTAACGGCATTGTCCAATGGGGCGGCCCGGCGGGAATGCTGCCCACAACGGCCACCCCCTGTTGATCTAAGCGCAACGCCGCCACCAATACCGTCCCCACCACCATCACCCCTAGGGGGACTCCCTTGGTCAGGGGCAGGGCGGCGATCTCGCTGACCCCGCGTTTTTGAAGCCAGCGGGCAAAGGGTTGATTCCCGGCCCAAAGGAGGGCGATCGCCCCCAGGCTCATGGCCAGCGTCACCCCTTGGGTTTGCCCCACATGGCCCAGGGTTGCCACCAAGAGGGAGAAAAAGCCATCGGTGGAGCCGAATTTAATCCCCAATAAATGCCGCACTTGACTGAGGGCAATGGTTACAGATGCGGCACTGGTAAAGCCGGCCATAACGCTACTACTGACAAAATTCACCAACAGTCCCAACCGCAACACCCCCATGAGGATCTGAATTGCCCCCACCAAGAGGGCTGCGGTGATGGCCAGGCTGATGTAGTCGGCACTATCGGGGGCAACGATGACGCTTAAACCGGCGGCGAGGAGGATGGAATCGAGGGCAACGGGGCCCACGGAGAGGGCGCGGCTCGTGCCAAATAGGGCATAGATCAAGGGGGCAGCAATGGCACTATAAAGGCCAATTTTAGGCGGGAGGCCAGCAAGGAGGGCGTAGGCCATAGCTTGGGGAATGAGCAGGCCCGCAACAATCAGGCCTGCGGTGAGGTCGGCTACCAAGTCCGGAGGATGGTAATGGCGGCCCCAATCTAAAATGGGCAACCAACGGGAGAGGCGATCGCGCATCGAAAAGGATCAATAATTCTACTCTCTCACTATACAGTAATATGATTGTCAGCTAGAGCGATTAATCACCTGCTGCCCATGGGTTAGGGGGCAGACTGAAGTCCGCACTATCAACAAAACCCATTCCCCATTCCCTGTTCCCCATTCCCCCCAACCCCTACAATAAACTACGGTATTGAGCAATTGATCAGCAATGACAGACGCAACAAACGTTTTAGGTCGCCCCTTGGAATTGTGCTGTGGTGCGCCACGGACGGGGTTTTATCGGGATGGATTTTGTCACACGGGGCCGGAGGATCGGGGCCGCCATTTGGTTTGTGCAGAGATGACGGAGGAGTTTTTAGAGTTTACCCAACGGGTGGGGAATGATTTGAGTACGCCCCGGCCGGAGTTTAATTTTCCGGGGTTGAAGCCGGGCGATCGCTGGTGTTTGTGTGCGGCGCGGTGGCAGGAAGCCCTCGATGCGGGGATGGCTCCGCCGGTGATTTTAGCCGCTACCCATGAGAATGCCCTCGATTTAATTTCTTTGGATGACCTCACCCGCTACGCGCTGCCGGTGGGTTAGGGTCAGGGCGAAAAATGTTTCGCCCCTACGTCCTGTTACATAAACTGTAACAAGCCCTGCATTTCCCGCCATCCAAAGCCATACTAGGAGCCAATTGCTGTAGAGGTGAAGATGGTTAAGGATGCGCGAATTGCACAGATGGGCTTTTTAGCCCTGTTTTTACTTTTAGGATTGATGACCCGTGATTGGACGCTGCGGCCCGAACTGTTGGCCACGGTGGGGATTAGTTGTTTAGGAACCCAATGGCTCACCCGTAATCTGATCCCCCGCTGGCGGCGTTACCCTGGGCTGACGGAAAACCCACCGGAACTTTTACGCTGGTGGCAGATTCCCGGCTGGCAAAGTGCGGTGATTACGGCGTTGGGGCTGTGTTTGCTGTTGCGGGGTAATGACTATACAACGATGGCCCTGGCCGGTTGTGGGGCGATCGCCAGTAAATCCCTCTTTCGCATTCACGATAAACATTTCTTTAACCCCGCTAACTTTGGCATTATCCTCGCTTTGCTGTTAACCCCTGATGCTTGGGTATCCCCAGGACAATGGGGAACCCAGGCTTGGTATTTCCTTGTGTTTATTGCGGCGGGGGGGATTGTGCTGCGCTGGGTGGGGCGTTGGGATACCTCGATGGTGTTTTTGGGAACCTATGCGGCTTTGGAGGCGGTGCGGACTTTGGTGTTGGGTTGGACGCTGGATGTTTACACTCATAAGTTAATGAGCGGCAGCCTGCTGCTGTTTGCGCTGTTTATGGTCACAGATCCCCGCTCCATTCCCAACGCGAAACAGGCCCGCTGGATTTGGGCGGGGGCGATCGCCTGGCTGACGTTCCTGTTTCAAGAACAGTTATTTATCTCCACGGGGATGTTTTGGGCCTTATTTTTGCTCGCTCCCCTCACCCCCTTGTTGGATTTCCTCTGGTCTGCCCCCCGGTTTACCTGGGATCGCTTGGGCCGGGGCTTCTCCCTCAAACAATCCCTTTAACCGTGTTAATTCCTCACCCAATTGGATTATGAACATCAAACTCAATGCTTTGGGGAAAAAGGCGATCGCCCTCCTCCTCACCTGCTGCCTATTTTTAGGCATCACCCCTTCGGCCCTCGCCTTTTGCGGCTTCTTCGTTGCCCAAGCCGATAGTGATTTATTTAACGAAGCCTCCCAGGTGATTATTGTCCGGGATGGCGATCGCACCGTCCTCACCATGGCCAATGATTATCAGGGGGAAGTGGAGGATTTTGCCCTGGTTGTCCCTGTCCCGGTGTTATTACAAGAGGATCAGGTGAATGTGGGGGATCCGGAAATTTTAAAACGCTTGGATGAATACAGTGCGCCCCGGTTGGTGGAATATTTCGACAGTAACCCCTGCGATATTCCCATGCCCCGCTCCGCCCCGATGCCCGCCCCCGCTGCCATGGAAGCGGACAGTGTGGGCCGGACGCAAAGCGATCGCTCCCTCGGTGTCACCATTGAGGCGGAATTTAGCGTTGGCGAATACGATATTTTGATCCTCAGCGCTCAAGAATCCAGCGGTTTAGAAACCTGGTTGCGACAAAATAACTACCAAATTCCCACGGGGGCCAGTGCCGTTTTACAGCCCTATATTCGCCAAAACTTTAAATTCTTTGTAGCCAAAGTTAACCTAGAGGAATTTAAAGCCGGAGAATCCCAAAAATTACGCCCCCTGATGATGGCCTATGAATCGCCCCGGTTCATGTTGCCCATCCGGTTAGGAATGCTCAACGCCCAAGGAGATCAGGATTTAATTGTTTATCTCCTCACCCGGAGCGGTCAAGTGGAATTAACCAACTATCGCACCGTTAAAATTCCCTCAGAATTTGATGTGCCGGAATTTGTTGAGGATGAATTTTCTGATTTTTACAAAGCGGCATTCCAAAAAGCCTATGAGCAGGAGCGGAAGGAAGTGGGCTTTTTAGAATATGCCTGGGATATGTCCTGGTGTGACCCCTGTGCCGCCAATCCCCTCACGCCGGAGGAGTTGCGCAAAGCGGGGGTGTTTTGGCTTGGGGAAAGTAGCGCCGATCCAAGGCGGATTGATCCCTTTAATGGGGGGGCAGTGGATGCCTTTATCACCCGTTTACACGTTCGCTATAGCCGCGATCGCTTCCCTGAGGATCTCGCCTTCCAAGCCACCGGCAACCGCCAAAACTTCCAAGGCCGCTATATTATCCGCCGTCCCTATCGGGGGGAAATGAACTGTGCCGCAGCGGCGGATTATCGGGCCCAGGTGCGCGATCGCCAAGAACAGGAAGCCCACCAATTAGCCACCGTCACCGGCTGGCGCAAAACCGACGTATTCGGCAAAATTGACTGGTTCACCGAACCCACAGAGCGCCAGCCCTGGTGGCGAAATCTTTGGCGGCGCTAACCCTCCCATCGGAGAGCCAAGGGGAGAGCGTCTATTTTTCTGCCGTAAAAGTTATAGTACGGGATAATCCCAGATTTCAGGGGTGGGGCCATCACCCCACAATGAAATCTAGGGATTTCCCCACCTTTGCGAGGAATAACCCCAATGCGGCTCGGCAGGTTTCCCCATGCCCGCCTGATTCTCTGGTTAGGCGTATTAATAATTAGTTGTCTGATCCCTGTCCAGGCTCAACTTCAAGGGCAACCACAGATCACTTTCGTCCCCCTCACCCAAAACTGGCAATACCACTGGGATACCATCGAACCCACGCCGCAACCCTCAACGGATCCGCAAGTTTGGCAGGCGATCGCCCCTCCCCAACGGCTCACTGTCCCCCGTGGAGCGGAAATTTTGTGGTTATCGATTCCATTACCAGAGGAGCGATCGCCCTTCCCTGCCCTCTATTTCCAAGGCATTCCCCACATCCTCGAAGCCTACATCAACGGGGAAGTCGTCTATCTTTTCGATGAACTCACCCCCGAAAAGACACTCAAACACAAAGAAGGGGAATTTCCGATTATTGCCCTTCAGCCAGAACACCATGGCCAAACCCTATTGATTCGTAGTTATGTCGCTGATCAATCCCTAATCAGCTTGGGATACGATGGGCAATTACTCTACGGCGAAAACCCTCACCTTTTTCGCAAATTAATCCGGCAAGATAGCATTCGGTTGAGCCTCGGATTCTTCTTTATTACCTGCGGTTTTTTTCCTTTGGTGATCAGTTTATTTCGCCAAACAGATTCGATCTATGGCTCCTTTAGTTTCGTCGCCTACCTAATTGGCATTTATACCATTAGCACAACCCAAATTATTCGCCTCCTCTTTGACTACAGCATCCTCTGGACATTTATTCATCACGGCGTATTTCACCTCTTACCCGTCAGCCTTGGGTTCTTCTTTGAGCACGTTTTTGGCATGGGGCCGAAAAAGTTAATTCGGCGGTTGTGGCAAATTCATTTATTTTATGCCCCCCTAGCCTTGCTCCTCGCCGGTACTGAAATCATCACTTGGCAAACCGCTGCATTTCCCACGCAAATGGGTGCGTTGTTCACAGCATCGGTGATTATTTTTGCCGCGATTTGGAAGGCTAGCAAAGGCAACCGAGAAGCCAAGGCATTGTGTTTGGGGTTGGCTTTATTTTTATCCTGTACGATGTACGACATTCTCAACCATCTCTATCATCTTTTTCCCTGGCCCTTTCAACTCTATCCCTGGGGAATGTTATTCTTTTTAATCTGTTTAGCATTTATTTTGGAGCGGCGCTTTATCGAAGCCCAAAACCATCTGAAGGCTTATGCCCATGCGTCGGATCGCTTTGTTCCCCATGAATTTCTGCAATTCCTCGGCAAAACGAGCATTATTGATGTGCAGTTGGGGGATCAGGTGGAGCAGGAAATGACGGTACTGTTCTCTGATATTCGTTCCTTTACGAGTATTTCCGAAAGTATGCCTCCGGAGCGGAATTTTAATTTCCTCAATGCCTATTTAAAAAAAGTGAGTCCGGCGATTCGGGAGCATGGCGGCTTTATTGATAAATATATTGGTGATGCGGTGATGGCGCTGTTTCCCCAGCGGGTAGAAGATGCGGTGGGGGCGGCGATCGCCATGCAAACTGCCCTCTATACCTTCAATCAAGAAATCCGCGCCGAAGGCTACCCCGCCATCAATATTGGCATTGGTCTCCATCGAGGCAAGCTGATGCTGGGAACCATTGGCGAAGAAGAGCGGATGGAGACAACGGTAATTGCTGATGCGGTAAATTTAGCGTCTCGTTTGGAAGAATCCACAAAACGCTACGGGGCCAATTTGATCATTACCCAAAAAACCCTCAATGCCATGGCCGACCCTGAACAAGTGGCTTGGCGCTATTTGGGAAAAATCTTTGTTAAAGGGAAAAAAGAATCGGTGGAAATTTGCGAAATTTATGAATCTGATCCCCCAGCGTTAAAGGCGTTTAAAACGGAAACGCGATCGCAATTTGAGCAGGGCATTCACCTGTATGATCAAGGGGACATTGAGGCGGCCGCGCATATTTTTAAAACCCTTTGGGAAAGAAATCCTGAAGACACGGTAACGCACCTTTGTTTATTACGGTGTAAGCATCTCTAACCCAGGGGAGGGGCGGCCACACGATGAACGGGGCGATCGCCCTTTAACGCAATGCCACCAACTCCTTACGGATGCTCTCCCCTGTCCCATCAATGGGGGCGCTCAAAGCTGCTTCTAGGGGGGCTTTGCCGAGCCGCTCTTCGAGAATAGCCATCACCTCCCGGCCAAAATCATGAGGGTTGCGTTGCCAAGCCTGAAGGCAGACTTCCCCAAAAAACGATCCTAAGGGTTCTGGATTCCAGAGCAATTTTCGCGCTGTCCAGGGCATCACACTCATGGGATCATAATCGGGTTTTAAAATCCCTTGATTGAGGGCGTAACCTTCTAAATGGGTGTGGGGTTGTAGCCCGATAAAGAAGATCGCTGGCTCTACTTTATCTGCGCCAAAAATGGCTTCTAATTCCCGATGGTAGGCAATGGTTTGGCGGATCGTTTCGTGGGTTTCGTCGATGACATTAAAGGAGTAATTCACGGAAACGAGGGCATCAAATCCCGCTGCCCGCAGATCGCGACAATTTTGTAAGACGGTGCGCAGGTTATAGCCCATGCGCATTTTGCGCACTAATTCTTGGGAGCCGCTGGTGATGCCAATTTCAAAATAGTTCATCCCCGTTTGCACCATCAGATCGCAGAGTTGGGGCGTGAGGTTATCGGCACGAATATAGGCGGCCCAATGGATATCGGTCATGCCAGAGGCGACAATTTTTTCTAATAATTCTACGGCATCATCAATGTAGCGGCGGGCGGGGATAAATTGGGCATCGGTAAACCAGAAGTTACGAATGCCGCGATTGTAAAGCTGCTGCATTTCTTTCACCACTTCATCGGCGGGGTTAATGCGCACCTGTTTGCCTTCGACGACGGTATAGACGCAATAACAGCAGTTGTGGGGACAGCCGCGCTTGGTTTGCACGCCGATATAGAAGTCATCGGTTTGCAAATAGTAGTCAAATTCGGGCCAAATTTGGGCGATGTAGTCGTAGTTGCAGGCGGTTTTTTCGAGGGGGGTGGGGGCTTCGTGGATGAGGCGATCGCGCGGTGTGGTTTCGCCAATGCGGTAGCAGCGTTCGTCGGCAATGGATTGCCCCCGGATCAGTTTTTCGAGGAGGGTTTCTCCTTCGCCCACGGAAATAATTGTGCCTTTGGGGAAGCGGTGTTGCATCTGTTCATAGAACACACTCACCGCGCCGCCCCCGACGACGGCGTAGGCTTCGGGGTTGTAGCGTTGCGATCGCGCCAATCCTCGGCGGATCAATCGCTGATTGCGCCACAGTTCCCCATAGTAGGCGGATGTGACTTTCAGCCCCCCCAATGCACCCCGGAGGCGGACGAGGGGATTTTTGGCGTAGTAAAACTCAAAGGCGTTTTGCAGAGGGTTGCCGCCCCGGCCGCCCACGGGGGCATAGATCTGAATATCCCGCCAGGAAAAGACGAGGAGGGTGGGCTGAAACTGGTCTATGACGGTATCGAGGGCCTGATCGAATTCCAGGGGGGGGACAGTTCCGAGGTCAAAGATGCGCTGCTGGATGTGGGGGAAGCATTTATGGATATGGTCGGCGAGGTACACTGCGCCAATGGGGAAGATGGGGTTACAGGGGAGGCGGACGTAGAGGATTTTGGCTGAGGTGCTGTTCATAGGGCTTGGGTTCTGGCTGGAGCCGGTTAGCGGCACGTTTGCTGAGAATATTTTACATATCTTAACGAGTTTTGCCTTCTACGGTCATATTGGGTATAGTAATAATGCCCTAAAATAGAACGTACCCTTCCTGAGATGACTGTATCTAGGTACTGGCTAAAACATTTTTCAGTACAAATAAACTATTTTATCGACAGATAATCTGTTGCGAAGTACATTACGAAGCCGTTTAAGTATTTGGAGAATGTTGTGGGGGTGGATCGATGCTCGAAGGGGGAAAATTTAATGTTTAAATGCCACGTTTGCGGTTCAGAAGAGGCTCATTCAGAGTCTATCAGCGAAGTTCTTAATATTCAGGGAAAGTTTTATTTAGTGGAAAATATTCCGGCTATGGTTTGTTCTCGTTGTGGTGAGGAGGTGTTCAGTCGAGAAACCACTGAGCGGGTTCGCGTGATGTTAAATCAAGAAACTGCGCATGTTCGTTCTATTCCTTTGGAGGTATTTTCCTATGATGATGTTCTTTAGGTCTTTGGAAAATGTGGTGGGGGCGGTTGGAGCAGAGGTTACTATGAAAAGGTTTTTTTGAATATTTGGAGGTTGAGATGATTGCTCTTAAGGAATGTTTACCGAATTTCACGCCTGAAGAGTATTTTGCATGGGAGGAATTACAGTTAGAACGTCATGAGTATATTGATGGCAAGGTTTATGGGATGAGTGGCGGCACGGTTGATCATGGGAATATTGCTGGAAATTTTCTGGCTTTGCTGAAGGTGCATTTGCGGGGGAGTGGTTGTAGGACGCTCAATTCTGATTGTCGGGTGGCTATTGTGGAGGCGGCTAAGTATGTTTATCCGGATCTGAGTGTGACTTGTGATGAGCGGGATCGGGTGACAAGTCAATATATTACTTATCCTTGTTTGGTTGTTGAGGTGTTGTCGCCTGGTACGGAGGCTTATGACCGGGGGCAAAAGTTCAAAATGTATCGCCGTAATCCTTGTTTGCAAGAGTATGTTTTGGTTAGTGTGGATGTGATGGAGATCGAGTTATTCCGTAGGACTGAAGGGGGTGATTGGCGGATTATTAATTATCAAGAGGGGGATGTGGTTGAGCTAAGGAGTGTTGGTTTTTCTTGTCGGATTGAAGAGGTTTATGATGATGTTTTATTCAATCTACCAATATCCCCCGGAGTTACAGAGGATTTTGGCTGAGGTGCTGTTCATAGGGCTTGGGTTCTAGGTGGAGCCGGTTAGGGGGGCGATCGCTGAGAATATTTTACAAATCTTAACGATTTATGGCAGATTGATCGGTGTATTTCAACAAGTTTTGCATTCTACAGTCATACTGGGTATAGTTGATGATGCCCTGAAATGGAACGTACCCTTCCTGAGATGACTGTATCTAATACTGGCCAAAACATTCTACAGTACGAATCAACTATTTGGTCAACGGCTGATCTATTGCGGGGCTGTGGCATTAAGGAATCGGAATGGCCGTCCTATATGATGCCGTTTTTTGCTTTGGTGATGATTGAGAGCCGTCTGCTGAGGATGTTTGATGAGCTTAAGGCGGAATTGGGGCAAGTGATGCTCAATGAGATTGATGCAGATGAACTAATCAGTTTGATTCAGGATAGGGGGCAAGGGTACAACGCTTGTATTTTTGAGAAGCACCAGACCTTAAAAGACATTTGCCAGAATGATAAGGCTTTTGATATAGATTTTGATGGTTATCTGAAGGGGTTTGATGGGGAAACGAAGGATTTGTTGGGGGTGGATGTCTCTGAGGGGGAGAAGTTTCTCGATATTAAAGGGGTGATCGCTAAGTTGAAGGCGAAGAAGGTGCTGTTTAGCTATGTGAAGGCGTGGAGCGGCATTGATCTGAAGCCGTTTAATAACTCTGACATCACGACGCTTGAGGAACATATCAAACGCCGTTGGGCGGATATTTCGGCGGAAACGGCGGGGGAACAGTACACGCCGGATGATGTGATCGCGCTGATTGCGGAGATTATCGCGGCTAAGATTGAGGATTCGGATCGGCTGTTGAAGATTTATGACTGTACCTGTGGGGGTGGAAACCTGTTGTTTGGGGTGGAAGATCGCATTAAGGAGAAGGTGAGTCGCTTAACTCAGACGTTTGGGCAGGACTGGAATGATGCGTTATACGCTTTAGCCAAGATTGAAAGTCGGTTTCGGGTGGATTCTAAGATTGAGCATGGCAATACGTTGACGGATGATAAGTTTTTTGATGATGCGTTTGATGTGGTGATTGCAAATCCGCCCTATGGGGTGGACTGGAAGGGTTTTCAGAAGGATATCCGCAATGATAAGACGCAGCGTTTTCACCATTTACCCTCAACGGAAGATGGACAGTTGTTGTTTATGCAACACTTGATCTCAAAGATGAGTGTTACGGGTATGGGGGTGGTGGTTCACAATGGTTCGACGTTGTTTAGTGGGGATGCGGGATCGGCGGAAAGTAATATCCGTAAGTGGATGTTAGATCAGGATTTGGTGGAAGCGATAATTCAGTTGCCGACGGATGAGTTTTTTAACACGGGCATTTATACTTATTTGTGGGTGTTGAATCAGCGCAAACCTGATGAGCGGAAGGATCGAGTGATGTTGATTAATGCGAGTGAAAAGTTTAAGCCTTTGAAGAAAAATAAAGGCAAGAAGAGAAAGGCAATTGATGAGGTGAGCCGGTTGGAGATTGTGGAGACGTTGGAGCAGTGGGCTGATCATGATTATGCCAGGGTGTTTGATAAGGAGTTTTTCTATTTTAATAAGCAGGGGATTATGCTCACGAATGTGGATGAGCAGGGTAGAACGTTTGCGGATCGGCTGAAGGATGGCAAAAAGGGTCTGAAGCTTAAGCCGATTCAGTTGGAGAATGGGGAACGGGTGTTAAGGGAGTTTACGATATTTGATCCGCCGGAGCCTAAGACGGCGGAGGATGTGGATAACTGGAGGGGGTTGGAGCAATATTTTTTGGAGGAGATTAAGCCGTTTATTAGTTCGTTGGATTACAAGGAGCAGCCGTTAGTCATTACAACGGAAAAGGCTTTATATTACTTTGATGCGGATCAGGAAACGCTGATTAAGGAGGCGTTGGGTAAGCGGGAGGCGTTGGGCTGTGGGAAGATTGTGGTGAAGTCTGTGTTTAAGAAGGGGACGAAAAGTAAGCCGGAATGTATTGTGATCACGGTGGAGTTAACGCCGGATTATCAGAAGGATTATGAGATTATTCCTTATCATCGGGATGGGGATGAGAATCGGGCGGCAATTGAGGCGTTTATGGCGAAGTATATTACAAAGCCGTTTGAGTATTTGGAAAATGTGGTGGGGGTAGAGGTTAATTTTAATAAGGTGTTTTATAAGCCGGAACAGTTGCGGAGTGTGGAAAAAATATATAGCGAAATTTTAGAGTTAGACCAAAACCTTAAAAGGCTTGAAAAGGAGTTTGAACTATGAAATTTTACAGGTATCAAACTTATAAACAAAGTGGTATTCCGTGGCTGTATAAAATTCCCGAACACTGGCAAGTTAAACGAGCTAAATCGATTTTCAAGAAAATGTCTCGCTCTGTATCAGATCAGGACAAGATAATTACCGTTTTTCGAGATGGAGAAGTGACATTACGAGAAAATCGACGTGAAACTGGATTTACAAACGCATTTGAAGAAATGGGGTATCAAGGCTTAAAAAAAGGCGATTTGGTTTTTCATGCTATGGATGCTTTCGCCGGAGCTATTGGAGTGTCTGACTCTGATGGCAAGGCAACTCCTGAATACCTAGTTTATACGCCTATAGATAAAAGTAAAATTTATATTCCATTCTATGGTCTCCTTTTCCGTCAAATGGCATTATCAGGATTTGTGTTAGCTCTAGGGAAAAGTGTTAGAGAGCGTTCCCCTAGATTCAAACATACAAAATTCATGACTTTGGATGTCCCTATCCCCCCTGTAGAAGAACAAAAAGAGATCGCCCACTACCTCGACACCAAAACCGCCCAGATTGATCGCAAAATTGACCTGCTCACCCAAAAAGCGCAACGCTATGAGGAATTGAAAAGGGCGATCGTCAACGAAACCGTTACACGCGGTCTTGATAAATCCGTACCGATGAAAGATAGTGGCATCGATTGGATAGGCGAAGTTTCTGAACATTGGGAAGTCAAACGCTTAAAAGACATAGCTTGTCAAAGTAAAGAAAAAAATGGAAATAACCCTATTGGTGAAATGCTTTCAGTCTCCGGGTATCGAGGTATCGAATTCAAAAAATATGATGATGAGCTTAAAAAAAGAACTAATGATGAGTTGTCAGATTATAGAGTTGTTCGCCCTGGTCAATTAGTTGTAAATACTATGTGGTTAAATTATAGAGGTATTGGAGTATCTAAACTTAGGGGCTATGTGAGTCCAGCTTACAGAGCCTATTTTTTAAATAAAACTACTTATGGTAATTTTATTCATTATTTGATGCGATCTGATCTTTATGTTTTTGGTTACTCTAAATATTTGCAAGGAATACGCCCTAATTCTCTTCAAATGAAAACAATTGATTTTGAGTGCCTTCCTATGCTTGTCCCTCCACTCCCTGAACAAAAAGCGATCGCCCACTACCTCGACACCAAAACCGCCCAAATTGACCAAATTATCCAAACCATCAACACCCAAATCGAAAAACTCAAAGAACTCCGCAAAACCCTGATCAACGACATTGTAACTGGAAAAATAAAGGTGGCCTAAATCATGAGTGAACTAAACTTACAAGATAAATTCCTCGTCCCATTTATTAAAAAAGAGTTAGACTATCGAGAAGTTAAGCCCAACACCGTTACCAACTCCCTGATCATTGAAGAAGACCTGCAAGAATTTATCTCTAGTACCACCCTCAACGCCAAAAACTACGAAACCCTGCTCAGGAAATATAACGGCAACCCTCAAACCCTACTAGCCGACCTCATCGACCTGCTCCAAGAACGGATCGCCAGCAGTCGCAATATGGCACTCTTCATCAATGCCAACAAATCCATCACCCTCCAAGGCATAAAACTCCACCTCTTCTATACCGACGACAGCGTAATTCACAACAGCAAACTATTTGAAGAAAATATCTTCTCCGTTATCCAAGAACTCCCCTACCAATACAAATATCAAAACCAAAAAATCTTTTCCTTCCGCCCCGACCTTTGCTTTTTCGTCAACGGCCTCTATCTCGGCTACAGCGAACTCAAAGCCAACTTCAGCAACCAAACCGCCAAAAAAAATGGACGCGGCAAAGTCGCCAAAGACTACTTTGAAGCCGTTCGCAAATATTACGAAATCTTTGATCAAAATGACCACCTCAGCGACTCCGAAAAAGAACGCCACCGCCGCGATTTCCTCAAAATCTTTGAAAAAGCCATCCACATCACCACCACCGATATCGCCGAAACCTACATTATCCGCACCATTGATCAATTCTTCGACGAAGCCTTAACCACCTGTCGAGCCGGAAAATTCAACCGCGATGAATATGATAAAAAACTCTTTCAAGCCTTCAAACCCTATCCCCTCCTTAACCCCAACGCAGACAAAAAAAACAAACTCAAAGAACTCTTCACCTTCCATTACGGCAAAAGCTTCATTGAAAAAGAAATCC
The DNA here is from genome assembly GCF_034932185.1 of Spirulina sp. CCNP1310. Lineage (NCBI taxonomy): Bacteria > Bacillati > Cyanobacteriota > Cyanophyceae > Spirulinales > Spirulinaceae > Spirulina > Spirulina sp. CCNP1310. The sequence goes on from NZ_JAYGHW010000040.1 coordinate 41,859, forward strand.
TCTACTACAACTTCATCGAACGAGAAGTTTACACCCTCAACGGCCGCAAAGAACTCAAAGACGAAAAAGGACAACTCATTTGCCCCCGCCCCAAACAAAAATTTGGTACAGATAAAATCCTGACCCAAATCGATGAATTCCTAAAACACGAAACCGAAGACGACTACTACATCAAACAGCTAGAACAACAACTTGCCCACGTCGCCCCCACCAAACGCGACGAACTGATCGAAAAGCGCAAAGCCTACGCCAACAACAAAAACGTCTATTCCCTCCTGCTCCAATATGCCGCCGGGTTTGGTAAATCCAACATCATCGGCTGGACAGCCCTCCAACTCAAAGACCTCCGCCGCAATGGTGAATACATCTACGATAAAGTCATGATTATCGTCGATCGCCTCCAACTCCGCAGCCAGATTGATGCCAAAATGCGAAACATGAACATTGAAAACTCCATGTTTCTCGAAGCCCATGACAAAAAAACATTTCAGCAAGCCCTCACCGCCGATCAACGTCTCGTAATTATCAACCTGCAAAAATTCCAAGACGTGCGCAAAATCCTCGATGCCGATACCCTGCAACAGTTAGCTGATCTCCGTATTGTCTTCCTCATTGACGAAATTCACCGCTCCAACAGCGGTAAACAACACGAAGAAATGGTCAATATCTTTGACGAACTACAAACCCCCTTCGACGCAAACCGCCAATACAACCTGATTCGCACCAAAAAAAATCTCATTATCGGCTTCACCGCCACCCCCGATGATAACACCCTCGCCCGATTTGGTGAATTCAGTGGCTATGCCGAAAGCGAAAAACTGTGGGTTCCCTTCGACTCCTACACCATGAACGAAGCCATCAAAGACGGCTTCATCCTTAACCCCCTCAAAAATATTGTTCCCGTTGCCTCAAAAATGCTGTTCGATATCCCCAGTAATAACTTAGAAGGCTTCGAGGAACCCAACTACAAAGATATTGACAAAAAACAAATCTATGAAGAAGCCGGACGAATAAACGCGATCTCCAGATATATTGCTGATTTACTCGTCAAAGATGTCTATCGGCAAATCAGAGGCACAGGCAAAGCCATGCTAGCCGTGTACTCCATCAAAGCAGCGATCGCCTACGCAGAAGCCATTAAACGCCACTTTCGGGAAATTACCCAACATCCTAAATATACCAAATATGCTGACGCTCCCATCTATATCGTTTACTCCAGCAACCAAGACCAACAAAGCGCAACCGGCTTAAACGATGGAATCAGCGAAGAAAAAGTCTTAGAAAATTTTTCCCTGCGCAAAAACGGCTTAATTATCGTCGTTGCCAAACTACAAACCGGCTTTGACGAAAGACGGCTCCATACCCTCTTCCTCGATAAAGAAATCAAAGGGATAGCCGCCATTCAAGCCATTTCACGGGTCAACCGCACAACCAAACACAAAAACGACTGTAAGATTGTTGACTTTTCCTATAACAACGTCAATGTTCAAAATATTAAAGATGCCTTCGAGCATTTCTCCGATGTTGTGGTCAGTGACTTTGACCCCTTCAGTGATCGACGCATTTTAGAGATCCTTTTTGCAGACCTAAAAAAGTCCGGCCTGTATCAGCAATTCTTTGATTCTTTCCTGAAAATCTTCAGGAATAATGCTAAATGTGATAATCCAGAAACTTATCTTGATCTAGAAAGTAACATCGAAGAATATATTGCCGCTTATCCTCAAGAAACTGCTGATGTCAAAGCAAAAGCCGCTCAATATTTCACCATCCTCAACCGCATCGAGTATGTGATTACCATCGACGATAAATATAAAGAAACAAGCTTCCTTGCCTTTCTGCGTCTCATTAATCGGCTCTATAATCAGTTACACCGCACCCATGATCCGAAAGACCCCATTGAAGTCTACTTTGATAACCAAATTGGCATTATTGAAGTTGAAATCCAACCCACAGAACAGCAAAAAAGGCAAGAAACTAAAATTGCCAAAGGGAAAGAACCCAGTGAAACAGCCCATCAGTTTGATATCCTATCAATTATTGATGCCCGTAACGAGCAGGAAGACCTCAAAGCAGAGCGTATTCAAGAATTTGAGGCAAAAATTCAAGACTTATTCCAGTACATTAGAAACTCCGATGAAGGTAAGCGCTTGATCATCAAAATCAACTCTGATGTACCCGAAGATGAGATTTACGAAGACTTTGGCAAAATCTACCGTAAATATAAGGTCATGCAGCGGAAAATAGTGGGAGATTATTTTTTCAAAGAAATGGAGGATTTAGTGAATAAACTCTGTGATGATTTTGAACATACAGTTCGTCACAATAGGGAATGATTGAAACACAATACCCAACGCCGCCGGAATTGGGAGGCATCCACTGGACAGACAACAGCGATCGCCCCCCTCCCCCCCCTAGCGCGATCGCCCCACAAGATCATCAAGGAGCGATCGCCCCCTAATCCTATAATGGGTTCATTAAACAATTGTGGATTCAAGAGCAGGATGCTCAAAACCCCAGTCCTCAAGTTTTGTTGGATTAGATAACCGATTGCTTACTGGCTCTTCCAAGGCAACCCCAAATACTACCGACTCATCGACGCAATTCGTGAACTAGAGGAAATCCCCTGGCGGGTCAACCGCTACAACAAACAGATCAGCGTCGGGGACGGCGTTTTGATTTGGCTGGCAGGGCGCGATCGCGGCATCTATGCCCTAGGGGAAATCAGCCAAGCACCGCAAGTTCTCAAAACCATTCCCGATCTGGACTATTTTATTGAGCCGAGCCAAATGAGTTCTAAACCTCAGGCCATCGTCAAACTCACCCATCGACTCATTGACCAGCCCCTCCTCTATCCAAAACTAAAGGATGACCCCGTACTGCGCAAACTCTCGATCATCTGCAAACCCCCCATCGGCACAAACTTCCCCGTCGCAACAGATGAGTGGCAGCGCGTCCAAGCATTGATTTAGCGAGATCACCATCCCCAAGACCCATGTCCCAACTCCGCCCCTACCCAGAAGGCGATCGCCCCATCCCCAGCCCCCTGCCAATTTGAACATTGGTAGTCCCCTTTACAACAACTTGACCCGCGAGAGTGTTAAGTTTGTTGTGTAATCCATAGTAAATCTCTATAGTAGAGGGCCTTAATCTTATGGCTCAAGTGTTTGATCCTATTCCCGGTAACGCAGACACCCCTATGCTGTGTTGCTATGTCAATGCCACTAGCCAAATTCAAATCGCTCGCATTACCAACATTGCCAACTGGTATTTTGAACGGGTTGTCTTTCCCGGCCAGCGGCTTGTGTTTGAAGCCGTTCCCAATGCCTTGCTAGAAATCCATACCGGAATGATGGCCAGTGCAATTCTTTCCGATACCATTTCTTGCCAGAAATTGCAGGTGGAAGAACAAGAACCGGAACCCGAATCAACCCTATCCCCCAAGGTAGAGGCAACGGCAACAATTCCTCATAAAATCAGCCAGAATAACGGTGAACCCATTGCGGTTTAGTGCTTAAAGATGGCCATAATATCAATTTTTTCTACGGACTGATCCCCCATGGGGGTCAGTCTTCTGTTTGGGGGCATCCATCCCTTAAGCTTAAGGACAACAGCATCAATCGGAGCAGCAGATGGATCTACCCTCGTTTTTGTGGTTGTGGCGGATTGCGGCTTGGTCGATGGGGCTATCGCTAACGGCCTACGGGGTTTTGGGGTTGACCGGCTGGGGAATGTGGCGAGGGCGAGGTGAGGGGCGATCGCGCCCCCCCTGGTTACGGCCCCTACATCTAACCCTGGGGTTTACCTTGGTCGCTTTAGTGCTACTCCTGCTCACGGTGGGGATCGTGGGAACCCTGGGCTATTACGGCACATTGGGCCATTCCTGGCATTTGGGGGCCGGCGCTGGCGTGGTTCTCTTGGTGCTGGCTTCGGCGGCAACGGGGTTAAATCTCTATCGCTTACCCCAGGGGCGATCGCTCCACATCACGATCAATAGCCTCCTCCTGGTGGGCTTCATCGCCGTCTCCCTAAGCGGTTGGGCAGTGGTGCAGAAATATCTACCGGGGGCCAGCCCTTAAACCCGAATCCATCACGTTTTGTTAAGATGGCTCTAAGTTTTTTCGCAAATGCACATGATTCACTCTAGTTTCGGGATGACAGCGGTGTTAGGGGCGTTGCCCATGGCCTTCACCGCCGTTTATGTGGTGGGTTTCATCGCCGCTGTGAGCATCGGTTCGATCGCTTGGTACAACTCCAAGCGGCCCGCCGGTTGGGAAGGGCGGGAGCGGCCCGATATTGTCCCCAAGGTGGGGGATGGCGAGTCAGAAGATTAAACATCTGGGGGGCGTTCTCGGCTGGGGAGAGAGGGCGATCGCTCAATCTCCTCGAACCGATAGCCCCGATGTTCAAATTGCCGCACAAATTGGGCAGGATTGTCAGCGGCAGGCTCAGGGATCTCGTGGCGTTGTTTTTTGCGTTTGGCTTTGCGTCCCATGGTAGTCCTCAAGCAGCGACAGAACGGTTGGAAAATCTTCAGCGATCAAACTTTAGGGTTATGTTAACCTAACTTCAGTCTTGCCTCCGGTAAAACGGCGCGATCGTGAACCGAGCAAGGGATTTTGCTTCAAATCTTCCGTCCTCAAATTGGTGTGAGCACATGTCAAAATTAGCAGGTCATCTTCTCCAAACGGCTCCGTTTGTGCTAGCGGCCTCATTAATGACCCCTCAAGGGGCATCGGCTGCCCCGCCTGCTGCGGTGGATCCGTTGGAAACCACCGAGACCGCAACGATTGAAACCACAAACTGGCAGGCCCCCGCTCCTCCGGAACCTAACCCAGAATTAGATCTGCGGGAGCCGCCGGTTCCCGTTGCCGTCCCGGAACCCGTCGCCTTCGAGCCGGTACTCGCACCGGAACCCGTGGTGATTCCGGAGCCGGTGGCCATTGCAGAACCCGTTACTGCACCGGAACCCGTTGCTATTCCTGAAGTTGCACCAGAACCGGCTGCGCTCCCAGAGCTAGAGGAAATCGCCACGGCAGAACCGGAGATGATCACCGCAACTCCGGCAGCATTGGAGCCGATGGCCCTACCCACCGTAGCCGGTGATCCTTTGACGGTGACGGAGCCAGTCGTTTTACCCGAAGCGGCTGCACCTTTGGAGATTACCACCACCACCGCAGGGGCAAGCCCCATCCTCGCACCGGCTCAAGAGGTTGCACCGGCTGAGATCGATGGCGATTCTTTGACGGAATCGGTGCTGATTCCCTTGGCAGAAAGCAGTGAGGGGCGATCGCCCACCGCCGCCGATCTCACCCCTGAAATTGCGGGCGATCCCCTCCCTTCCCCAGAACCGGAAGCGCAGCCCATCCCCCTAGAGCCAGTAGCCGCAACATCAACGCCGCAATTGATGGTTAACCCCATGGCCCTTGATCAGTTTGCCGCTGAAGTTGAAGGGCCCAGAGGGGCGATCCCGATGGCTCAAACCTTCAGCCGTGATTTAGAGGAGTTAGAAACGGGGTCTGAGGCGATCGCCCAGACCAACGTTCATGAACTCTTAGATCAAATTAACCAATACACCAACGAGAGTAACCCCAACTTAGGCCAAGGGGTGAGCAGTGCCTCCCAATTTCGGGATGTTATCCCCACGGATTGGGCCTATACCGCCCTGGATGATTTAGTCCGTCGCTATGACTGTATCCGAGGCTATCCCGACGGCACATTCCGAGGCAATCGGGATTTGACCCGTTATGAATTTGCCGCTGGCTTAAATGCCTGTGTCCAACAGATCGAGCGGATCATTGCTGAAACCACCGCTACCCTCGCCAGTCGGGCAGACTTGGAAATTCTCCAACGGCTCGTTCAAGAATTTGAAGGGGAATTAGCAACGATCAGCACCCGTGTGGATGCCCTGGATGGTCGGGTTGCGATCCTTGAAGATCAGCAATTTTCCACCACCACCAAACTGGATGGGGAAGCGATCTTTGCCATTAATGCGCTGCTCCCGCAATCCTACACCCGCACCACGGGAGCGCCCACCATTGAAAATGATGTGGTGTTTCAAGACCGGGTGCGGTTGAATTTAGATACTTCGTTTACGGGGCGCGATCGCCTCCGCACTCGTCTCCAAGCGGGCAATGTCACCTCTTGGCCCGGCATTAATAGCATCACCAATGAAGCCCGCTACGGTTTCGCGACGGACAATAACAACGACATTCAAATTGATGACCTGGCCTATCGCTTTCCCTTTGGAGACGAGGATAAGGGCATGGCTCAAATCTTCGCCCATGGTGCGGGGATGGATGAGTTATTAATGCCCCTCAACCCCTTAAACTCCAGCGGGGGCGGTTCAATCTCCCGGTTTGGTCAATACAACCCGATTCTGCGGGTGGGCGGCCAACGCCAAGGTTTTGGCGCAAGCTACAAAGTCACCGATGAGCTAGAGCTAGCTGTGGGTTATACCGCCGGAGAAGGTCAAAATCCCTCACTAGGGGGTCTATTCAATGGCTCCTATGCTTTGGGGGGTCAGGTGAAATACACCACCGATAATCTCGGGGTGGCCATCCAATACATCAACAGCTACAACCCCAGGGGTGGCTTAAACCACAACACCGGCAGCATTGCCAGCAACCTGATGATCAGTGGCGCTTCGGTGACGGCAAATAACTTCGGTGCAGAAGTCCTGTTCCGCCCCCGTGAGAACCTGTTTGTCGGGGGTTGGGGCGGTTTGACCGATGGCAAGGTTGCCAATTTAGGCCGCACCGATATTTGGAACTATGCCCTGGTTTTAGGAGTAGAGGATATCGGCGGGGAAGGAAACCTCTTAGGGTTCGTCGTGGGGCAACAGCCCCGCCTCACCAGTTCCCCCCTAGCAACGGTTGATCCCAATGTGGGCTACCACATTGAGGGCTTCTATCGCTTTGCGGTGAGCGATCGCATTGAGATCACCCCTGGGGTGATTTGGCTCCCTGACCCTGGCCACACCAAAACCAACAAGGATATTTTTGCCGCAACGATCCGGACTCGTTTCCGGTTCTAACTCAAGGCAAAATCACCATTTCAATACCGCCGCGTCAATCCCTTGCTCGCGGCGGTTTTTACTATCCCGTTCAAACCAAGCGATGATCTGTTCGGGGGTGAGGTCAGCAATGGCAACCCCTTCATCAGCCGCAATTTTTGTGAGTAGGCGTAGGGAGGAAATGGTTAAACGGGTGAGAAATTTTTCCGGGCTGGAAAGGAGCGCGGCATCGACTTGGGCAGATTCTTCAGGAGTGAGGAAGTGGGTTTCGGGAGTCATGGGTAGGAAGTAGGGAGTAGGGGCGAAAAATCTTTCGCCCTGGGAAGTAGGGGCGAAAAATTTTTCGCCCTTCTGCCCTTTTAATGCCATGGGAAAAAGTCCCCCATGGGAGGACTTTTTCAAAGATTCACCGCTGCGCCGTCTTACCTCAGCTTTTGACCTGGGAAACCCAGGGGGGAATTGGGGCTTCGCGTTTTAAGTTTCCGAGTGCAATGCTCGGTCTACTGCCACGCCAGCGATTATAACTCCCACGTAACTCAAGCATAGATCAAAAAAACTATATTGGCAGTCACCAACGCCGCAGTGAATTCTAAACCCATCATAAACAATCCCCTGCAATTCTGGCCAAACGACCGCTGATAAAATTTTCTTGGCCCCCAAAATCATCTCTTCTCTGCCTTTTACTGCTACACTAAAAATCTGTGAATCAGGGGGGCGTGGCGGAATGGTAGACGCTGCGGACTTAAAATCCGTTGAGATTAATCCCTCGTGTGGGTTCAAGTCCCACCGCCCCCATCCCTAACCATCCCGTTTGTAGGCGAGGCGCAAAAAATCTTTCACCTCATTTTTGCGTAGGGGCAAAAAATCTTTTGCCCTCACCCATCGGCCCGGACAAATCGACTAGAATTGCTCTCGTAGCGACGCGCACAAGAAAACCATGCTAGCCAGAGTTTGGAGCGCAACCGTTGTCGGCATTGATGCAGTGCAGGTGGGGGTTGAAGTTGATGTTTCTGGGGGGCTGCCCAAAACCGTTTTGGTGGGGTTGCCCGATACCGCCGTGCAGGAATCCCGCGAACGGGTCAATGCCGCCTTGAAAAACTCCGGCTTTGCCTTCCCGATGCGCAAGATTTTGATCAACCTCACTCCGGCGGATCTACGCAAAGAAGGCCCCAGTTTTGATCTGCCCATTAGTATTGGCATCCTCGCCGCCTCAGAACAGGCCAACCCCCAACTTTTGGGGGACTTTATTTTTATTGGTGAATTATCCCTGGATGGCAGCCTGCGGCCGGTGGCGGGGGTGTTGCCCATTGCGGCGGCGGCCAAGGAATTGGGAATGCGGGGGTTGGTGTTGCCCCTGGATAATGCCCAGGAGGCTGCGGTGGTGGAGGGCATTGAGGTCTATGGCTTCACCCATTTGCGAGAAATTGCCGATTTCCTCGATCGCCCCCAAACCCATCAACCCATCGCCTTTAACCGCGACATTCTCGAAGGGGAACCCTGGATCGGGGTTCCTGACTTAAAGGAAGTGAAGGGCCAAAACCATGCCCGCCGAGCTTTGGAAATTGCCGCTGCTGGGGGCCATAACTTGATTTTTGTCGGGCCGCCGGGCAGTGGCAAAACGATGCTGGCGCGACGGTTGCCGGGGATTTTGCCCCCCTTGAGTTTCCCGGAGGCCCTAGAAGTGTCTCGGATTCATTCCGTGGCGGGATTACTCAAAGAAAGGGGAACGCTGATCCGCGATCGCCCCTTTCGCAGTCCCCACCATTCCGCCTCAGGGCCTTCTTTAGTGGGGGGCGGCAGTATTCCCCGACCGGGGGAGATTTCCCTCGCCCATCGGGGGATCCTCTTTCTCGACGAGTTAACCGAGTTCAAGCGCAATGTTTTAGAATTTTTACGCCAACCCCTCGAAGATGGCCAGGTGACAATTTCCCGCACCCGGCAATCAGTGGAATTCCCCGCACAATTCACCCTCATTGCCAGTACGAACCCTTGCCCCTGCGGGTATTATGGCGATCGCCTCCAAGCCTGTACCTGTTCCCCCGTACAGCGGGAACGCTATTGGGCGAAATTATCCGGCCCGTTAATGGATCGCATTGATCTACAGGTGGCAGTGAATCGCCTCAAACCGGAGGAAATGATCGCCCAAAGCCAAGGGGAGCCTTCGGCGGCCATTCGCGATCGCGTCTTTCGGGCGCGACAAATAGCGGGCGATCGCTTTCGTCATGAGCCACAAATTCAAGGCAACGCCGAAATGCAAAGCCGCCATCTCCGGGAGCATTGCGCCCTCGATGATGCCAGCCGCAATTTATTAGAAGGGGCGATCCGCAAGTTAGGGTTATCGGCCCGGGCCATGGATCGCATCCTCAAGGTTTCGCGCACCATCGCTGATCTGGCGGGAGCGGCTCGGATTCAAGGCCAGCATTTAGCAGAGGCGATTCAATATCGAACCATTGACCGAATGCAGTAGGGGCGAAAAATTTTTCGCCCCCACACCCATTATTTTTCGCCCCACGCCCATCGAAAATTTCCTCATCTACCCATCGAAAATTTCCCCAACCACCCATCAGAAATTTCCCCATCTACCCATCGAAAATTTCCCCTCTTGGCCAGAGCGACCGGGGGATCGGTACAATGGGGAGACGAAAAAAGCAAATTCTCATTCGCTGATAATTAAACCAATCCTATGCCACGCACCCAACGCAACGATAATTTTATTGATAAAAGCTTTACCGTCATGGCAGATCTGATCCTCAAGATCCTGCCCACGAATCAGAAATCCAAAGAAGCCTTTGCCTATTACCGCGATGGGATGTCCGCCCAAGCCGATGGGGAATATGCCGAAGCCCTGGAGAACTACCATGAGGCCCTGAGCTTGGAGGATGAAGCGGGCGATCGCAGCTATATCCTCTACAACATTGCCCTGATCCACACCAGTAACGGCGAACACGAAGAGGCTTTAAAGTATTACCACGAGGCGATCGCCCTTAACGCCCAAATGCCCCAAGCGTTGAATAACGTCGCGGTGATCTACCACTACCAAGGGGAGCAGGCCCGGGAAGCGGGCAATGGTGACGAAGCAGAAGCTCTTTACGATCGCGCCGCTGAATATTGGAAACAAGCGATCCGCATCGCCCCCAACAACTACATCGAAGCCCAAAACTGGCTGAAAACCACCGGCCGCTCCGAAATGGATGTCTTTTTCTAATCTCAACTTCCCCCTTTTAAAGGGGGACTGAGGGGGATCCTCCCAACAATCTACTTCCCCCTTGTTAAGGGGGACTGAGGGGGATCCTCCCAACATTCTACTTCCCCCTTGTTAAGGGGGACTGAGGGGGATCCTCCCAACATTCCACCCATTCCTAACCCAACTATGTCCCACCTCGATCGCGCCGAAGTTCAAAAAGTCGCCCACCTCGCCCGCCTCAACCTCACCCCAGAGGAAGAAATTGCCTTCACCACCCAACTGGGCAGCATCCTCGACTACTTCGAGCAACTCAGCGGCCTCGATACCGAAGGCGTAGCCCCCACCACCCGCGCCATTGAACTGAGCAACGTCCTACGGGCCGATGAATTGCAACCCACCGTAGATCGTGAGGCCATGCTCCAAGAAGCCCCCGCTCCAGAGGGGGATTTCTTCCGAGTGCCGCAAATTCTAGGGGGAGAAGATTAAGCCAGCTTAACAGTCGCTTTGACTTTTCTGATTGACCCTGCCTAAGATGGGGATGGGGTTAGCTAGAGGAGTCCCCTCTAGGGAGGTTCGTTATGACGACTGCAACTGTCTCGATGACCGATGATCTGTCCGAAGTGACAGCGGAAGATGTGGCCGCCTTGGCCTTGCGTTTGGAGCAGGATGATTATCCGACTCCCTTCGCGGCTTTGAAGGACTGGCATTTTTTGCGGGCGATCGCCTTCCACAATGCCGATCTCGTGGAACCCTATCTCTATCTCCTGGATATTGAAGCGTTCGACGAAGGTTAACCAACCATGACGGCATTGGCGGATAGCCACATCCTCATTGCAGTAGGCGGCGGTATCGCCGCCTATAAAGTTTGTAGCCTCATTTCCAGTTTGGGTAAGGCAGGGATTGCCGTGCGCGTCCTCCTCACCGACGCGGCTCAAGCATTCATCACCCCCCTCACTGTCGCCACCCTCAGCCGCCACCGCGCCTATACCGATGGGGATTTTTGGCAGGGGGATCAGGGACGGCCCTTGCATATTGAATTGGGGGAATGGGCGGATCTGATTTTGATTGCGCCGTTAACGGCCCATACGTTGGCGAAGTTGGCCCATGGATTAGCGGATAATTTACTCACGAATACGATCCTCGCCTCCCGTTGCCCCGTCCTGCTGGCTCCCGCCATGAATACGGAGATGTGGGAACAGGTGAGTGTGCAACGGAATTGGCAACAGGTGCAAGCCGATCCCCGTTACCACGGGTTAGCTACGGGGGTGGGGTTGTTAGCTTGCGATCGCCTTGGCCCCGGACGGATGGCGGAACCGGAGGCCCTAGAAATTGCGATCGAATCCCTCGCCATTACGGGAGGCAAGCGGGATCTGGTGGGGAAACATTTATTAATTACCGCCGGGAGTACGCGGGAATTTCTCGATCCGGTGCGATTCATTGGCAATCCCTCGACGGGAAAAATGGGTATTGCTTTGGCCCAAGCTGCTTTGGCCAGAGGTGCAACGGTGACGCTGATCCATGGCCCTTTAAGTTTTACCCCTGCTTTCCCCCAAACCGAAAAACTAACCCTGATCCCCATCACCACCGCCAGGGAATTAGCAACAGAACTCGATCGCCACTTTCCCGATGCTGATTGGCTGCTCATGGCCGCCGCCGTTGCCGATGTGCGCCCCACCACAACAGCCCCCCACAAGTTAGCTAAGGCAGAATTGCCCCAAGCTCTCCCCCTGGAGCCAGTACCGGATTTAATCGCCACCCTTAGCCAACGGAAACAACCCCACCAAAAACTGATCGGGTTTGCGGCCCAAACCGGGGAGATTATCCCGCCGGCCTTGGGGAAGTTGGAGCGAAAGGGATTGGGGGCGATCGTTGCCAATCCCATTGATCAACCCGGTGCGGGATTTGGTAGTGATACCAATCGGGGGATCTGGTTAACCGCAACGCAACAAATTCCCCTCCCAGCCGGAAGTAAATTAGCCATGGCCCATCGCATTTTAGATTTAGGCCATGGGTGCGCTGCTGGGGTGAGCATTTAAACCCCCTTATTAAGGGGGTCGGCGCAGCCGGGGGGATCATGCAGACTGCGGCGGAGCGTGATCCCCCCCTGCCCCCCCTTAAAAAGGGGGGGTTCAAGAAGCTAGATTTATTGATGATTTTGCTAATTGCTGAAATAGAGACTAGGCAAGGGTTTTAGGACTTATTTTTACACAATGACTCACCCTGGGAGCGGGATTTAGGGTGAGGGCGAAATCAGAATTAATTATGAAAAATCGTTAAATTTTGTTAATCTAGATACCAAAGAATTCCATAATTTCCGGAGAGCCACACCATGACCCAAAAGCACACCGTCGTCGCCCCCTCAATCCTTTCTGCGGACTTTGGCCGGCTGGGGGAAGAAATTCGTGCCGTTGATGCGGCGGGCGCGGATTGGATTCATGTGGATGTGATGGATGGCCGCTTTGTGCCGAACATCACCATTGGCCCCCTGATTGTGGAAGCGGTGCGCCCCCACACTCAAAAACCCTTAGATGTCCATTTGATGATTGTCGAACCGGAAAAATATGTGGCCGATTTCGCCAAAGCCGGGGCTGATATTATCTCCGTCCATGCCGAACACAATGCTTCCCCCCACCTCCACCGTACCCTCGGCCAAATCCGCGAACTGGGCAAACAGGCCGGCGTGGTGCTGAACCCCTCTACACCCTTGGCGTTGATTGAATACGTTTTAGAGTTGTGTGATTTGGTGTTGATCATGAGTGTTAACCCCGGTTTTGGCGGCCAAAGCTTTATCCCCGGCGTGTTGCCCAAAATTCGCCAACTGCGCCAAATGTGTGATGAGCGGGGTTTAGATCCTTGGATTGAAGTGGATGGCGGTTTGAAGCCCAATAATACTTGGCAGGTGTTGGAAGCGGGGGCCAATGCGATCGTGGCTGGTTCTGCGGTGTTTAAGGCTCCTGACTATGCCACGGCCATCGAAGGGGTACGCAACAGCAAGCGTCCCGCCAATGCACCGGAATTGGTGACGGCTTAAGCGATCATGTAGGGGCGGATCGCATCCGCCCCTTGCAGAATCATCAGGATAAGTTTGTAGTGCGGACTTCAGTCCGCTCCCCCATAACAATGAAGCAATATGTTAGCCCTAAGTTACCCACATATTGAGAAGCAAGACGATCAACCGGCACGATTACAGCGATTCCCCCGTGTTCGGGTCGCGCAAATTGTGATGGATTATCTCGCCTATGGTTGGTCTGTGGAGGAAATATGCCGACAGCACCTTTATTTAAAACCAGCCGAAGCTCATGCAGCAATGGGCTACTATTTTGATCATCAGGAAGAAATCGATCAGGAAATCACCCAAGAATGGGAGCAGGTGCAAGCTAGCATCACCCCAGGCACTAGATCACCTTTTTACACCAGAATGAAAGCGAGAGGGCTGCTGTAAGTGGCGATCGCTTTGTATATGGATGTTCACATTCCTCAAGCCATTACTGATACTGATCAGTTTAGGGAACGGGGCGTTACGGTTTCACCTCACAGCACTCTACAACAGGGTTGATCTCTATCTATCTCCTGTGGGAATGTGGGGGCGTAACGATCGCACCCCTACGAAGGGCCAAAAAAACCTATAATTGAAAGTTGCCCTGTTGCTACGATCTTGTTCTTTGGACAGCAGGCTCAACGTCAGCATCCCGGTTTTGGGTTTGCTGGAGTTATTTCTGTGTAAAGAAACTTACAACAGGCTTGCCCGTGGGACTGTAAATTTTAACTTTTACCGTGACTGCTGGGTGTACCCACCCCTTTGTTCTGAACTATTATGACTGATGCAATCCGCTTTTTGATGTGCGCCCCTGACCACTACGATGTGGACTATGTGATTAACCCCTGGATGGAGGGGAATATTCATAAATCCTCCCGCGATCGCGCCGCTGAACAATGGCATAAACTCCACCATGTGATTAAAGATCATGCCATTGTGGATCTCGTTGCTCCGGAAAAAGGTTGGCCGGATATGGTGTTTACCGCCAATGCGGGCCTCGTTTTGGGGCAAAATGTCGTTCTCAGCCGCTTCCTCCACCCCGAACGCCAAGGGGAAGAACCCTATTTCAAAGCCTGGTTTGAAGCCAATGGCTATACGGTTTACGAATTGCCTTCGGATTTGCCCTTTGAGGGGGCCGGGGATGCCCTCTTTGACCGCGAAGGCCGTTGGCTCTGGGCGGGCTATGGGTTCCGCACTGAATTGGATTCCCACCCGATGATTGCCAAGTGGTTAGATACGGAAGTGCTCTCCCTGCGCTTAGTTGATAACCGCTTCTATCACCTCGATACCTGCTTCTGTCCTCTCAAAGGCGGCTATCTTCTCTACTATCCCCCCGCCTTTGATGCCTATTCCAATCATTTGATTGAGCGGCGGGTTCCGGCGGAAAAACGGATTGCGATCGCCGAAGCCGATGCGGTGAATTTCGCCTGTAATGCGGTCAACATTAACGAAATTGTGATCATGAATAATGCCAGCGCAGGGCTAAAACAGCGCTTGGCAGATGTGGGCTTTACCGTCATTGAAACCCCCTTAACGGAATTCCTCAAAGCGGGGGGGGCGGCTAAATGCCTCACCCTCCGCACCACCGAGCCGGTGTTAGCGGATGTTCACGCCCGGGTCACGGTGCAAACCCGCACGATCCAAATGCAGGGGCATTTACTCGATGCGGGGATTTTGAACCGTGCCTTAGATCTCGTTGTTGAGCGGGGGGGCAGCTTCAAAGTCCTCAACTTTAACCTCGGCGTAGAGCGGCAAAGTACCTCCATGGCAGATGTGCGGGTATCCGCTCCCGATCATCAGGTCATGGAAGACATCATGACCGACTTGATCGAACTGGGGGCGGTGGATCGCCCGACGGAAGAGCGAGATGCGGTGTTAGAGCCGGTATTATTAGCTGGTGTCGGCCCCGATGATTTCTATGTCACGACGATTTACCCCACGGAAGTCCGGATTCAGGGTCAATGGGTGCGGGTGCAGGATCAACGCATGGATGGGGCGATCGCCGTCCTCAATACCCCTGATGGGCCGGTGGCTCGCTGCAAATTGTTGCGGGATTTAACCACCGAGGAAAAGGTGGTCGTTGGGGCCCAAGGGCTGCGCACGGTGCGCAAGGTGGATGAACGGACGAAACAAACCCGGGCCGAAGAGTTCAGCTTTATGGGGTCTGGGGTCTCCAGTGAGCGGCGTGTGGAATTGGTCGTGGAGCAAATCGCCTGGGAACTGCGCCACATCCGCGATCAGGGGGGCAAGGTTGTCGTGACGGCGGGGCCGGTGGTGATCCATACCGGCGGCAGTCAACACCTAGCCCGGTTGATCCGTGAAGGATATGTGCAAGCGTTGTTAGGGGGGAATGCGATCGCCGTCCACGATATGGAGCAGGCAATGATGGGGACATCCTTAGGGGTGGATATGAAGCAGGGGGTTCCCGTCCATGGGGGCCACCGTCACCATTTGAAGATTATCAACACCGTGCGCCGTCATGGTTCCATCACCCAATTTGTCGAATCCGGGGAACTGCAACGGGGGATTATGTATGAATGCGTTAAACATGATGTGCCGTTCTGTTTAGCCGGTTCGATTCGCGATGATGGCCCCTTGCCGGATACGGAAATGGATTTGCTCAAGGCGCAATCGGAATATGCCCGGCTCTTGGAAGGGGCGGATATGATCCTGATGCTCTCCACCATGCTCCATTCCATCGGAGTGGGGAATATGACCCCCGCAGGCGTGAAGATGGTTTGTGTGGATATTAACCCGGCGGTGGTGACGAAATTGAGCGATCGCGGCTCCATCGAATCTGTAGGCGTTGTCACCGATGTGGGCTTATTCCTGAGCCTATTGGTGAAGCAGTTGGATCAACTCACCAACCCCTACGCAACGGTGGTTTAGTCAATGGAGGGGCGAAATATTTTTCGCCCCTACACCACTTCAGATTTCAGGAATAAAGGCCCGTTCAAAAGGTTGTCTTTGATAACGCCGATAAACATCAAAATCGCTGTCTAATGTTGCAATAGCCGGAATATTCAGCCGTTCAGAAATAGCAATCAAAGATAAATCAGCAAAGTCTCCAGGCAGATCTGCATATTTCTGATTCAGTTTAGCAATCCGTGAAAAGTCGTCAGGCATTAGTGCAATGGCTTTAAAAACCCCCTTAGCAACTGCCTGTAAAAATAAATTTTGTGTTTGCCAATTATCACTTAAAAGCCACATAACTTCAGTGATACAAGCAGTAGTAGTCAAGAGATTACTGGTACATCTTTCAAAAAAGATCCGCACCTGTTGATGATAGGGATCTTGATTACTATAGTAAGCAACTAAAATTCCGCTATCGACAAGAATGATAGGATAGTAGGTCATTGCAAATTGTGTTGAGGGTGTTTCTTTTCCAAATACTCAGCAATTGCCTTTTTGCGATTGGCACGTTCTGATAAATTAGGCGGTGCATCCTCCAACAAATGTTCAGGATGTCCACCCAGTCTTTCGACAATTGTTTGGCGGGGCTGTAAACTCGACCAGCGTTCTTTAAGCAAGTGCTTAATTAATTCATCACTGGTTGTTTTTTCTCTGAACAAAATCTCTACCAAATAGGCTTCTGTTTCTTGATCAAGTTGTATATTCAGCATAAATCTTTCTCATTGATGATTTAAAGCCAATTATAGCCAACCTCTATCGAAACCAACAATGAACATTCGTTGAATCCGTAGGGGCGAAAAATTTTTCGCCCTCCCTCCTCAGCCAATGGGGTCATCCTAAGCATTATCATGGCCCAAAACCCATTTTCCCTTAAGCCATGGTTTCTACCCCCGACCTCCTGATTCGCCATGCCCGCATCCTTTGCCCCGATGGGGAATGGTTGACCGGCGATCTCGCCATTGAGCAGGGCAAAATTGCCCAAGTTGCGCCCCATATTGATGGGGATGGCCCCCACATTGATGCCACCGGCCTGACGCTCCTGCCCGGTGTGATTGACCCCCAAGTCCATTTCCGCGAACCGGGGTTAGAGCATAAAGAGGACTTGCACACCGCCAGCCGGGCCTGTGCGCGGGGAGGTGTGACTTCCTTTCTGGAAATGCCCAACACCAAACCCCTGACGACGACTCAAGCCGCTTTAGATGATAAATTGCGCCGGGCTAGTGAAAAATGCTTGGTGAATTATGGCTTTTTCATGGGAGCCACACCGGAAAACCTCGATGATTTGCGCACCGCTTCCCCCAGTTGTGGGATTAAGATTTTTATGGGATCGGCCCATGGGGCGTTATTGGTGAGCCAAGAGGAACAGATTGAGCCGATTTTTGCTAAGGGCGATCGCCTCATTGCTGTTCATGCTGAGGATCAAGGGCGGATTCTGGAGCGTCGGGAACTGTTCAAGGGTCGCCAGGATGTGGCCATTCATTCCGAAATTCAAGACGAAACCGCCGCCCTCAATGCGACAAAATTGGCGATTAAACTGGCGGATAAATATCAACGCCGCCTGCATATTCTCCACCTCTCCACCGGCATTGAAGCGGAATATCTCCGCACCGCTAAATCCCCCTGGGTGACGGCGGAAGTTACCCCTCAGCATTTGGTGATGAATACGGGAGATTATGCCAAAATTGGCACACTAGCTCAGATGAATCCGCCGTTGCGATCGCCCCAAAATAACGAAGTCCTCTGGCAGGCCCTCCTCGATGGTGTCATTGATTTCATCGCCACCGACCACGCCCCCCACACCCTAGAGGAAAAGGCGAAACCCTACCCCCATTCCCCCTCTGGGATGCCGGGGGTGGAAACCTCTTTAGCGGTGATGCTCACCCAAGCCCAACAGGGCCGCTGTACCGTCGCCCAAGTTTCCCATTGGATGTCCACCGCCGTTGCTGCGGCCTATCAAATCCCCAATAAGGGCAAAATCGCCCCCGGCTATGATGCGGATCTGGTGTTGGTGGATCTGGAGCATTCTGCACCGTTACGGCGGGAAGAGGTGGTGTCTAAATGTGGTTGGAACCCCTTTGAGGGTTGGGAACTCACCGGCTGGCCCCAATATACGATTGTGGGCGGGCAGATTGCCTATGAGCGGGGGGTCATTCATGATCAGGTGCGGGGCCATGCCCTCTCCTTTGGTTTAGCTTAAGATAGTAGGTTTATATTCACGAGGGGATGGCATGGTGAATTGGAGTGATGTGCAAAACCGGGTGACGGAAGGAGTGGCTCGCTATGGCGATCGCACCGATTTCCTCGCCATTCGCCTCGAAACCTCCCAAAGTACCCAAATCGTTTTGGAATCCCAGCGGGTGGATACCCTCAGCGAGGCGATTTCCCTGGGGGGACAGGTGCGGGCCTATTATCGCGGCGGTTGGGGGTTTGCCAGTTTTAACCAGTTGGATCAACTAGAGGCGCAAATTGAGCAGGCGATCGCCGCCGCGCAACAGGTGGGCGGGTTGACCCAGGCCAGCCTGGCCCCCGTTGCACCGATTCAGGATATAGTGATTCTCCCCCTCCCCCAAGGGAATCCGCGAGAAATATCTCTGCGTGAAAAAAAATATCTCTGCGATCGCTACGCCGACCTCCTCCACCAAGCCGATCCCCACATCGTCAGCACCACCGTCCGCTACAGCGACAGCACCCAACAGACCCTCCTCGCCACCTCCGAAGGAACGCTCATTGATCAAACCTGGACAGATTTAGAAATGCGCTTTGCCGCCACAGCGCGACAGGGCGATCGCGTCCAAACCGGGCGAGAAACCAGCGGCTCCCGCCAAGGGTATGGGGATTTATTGCAGTTGGATGGGGCAGTGATGGCAGCGGGGAAACGGGCCGCCCAGGCGTTAAATCTGCCCCCCGTACAGGGCGATCGCTACACCGTCGTCATTGACCCGATTCTCACCGGCCTCTTTGTCCATGAAGCCTTCGGCCACCTCTCCGAAGCCGATATGGCCTACGAAAATCCTGATCTTTTAGCCGTGATGGAATTTGGCAAACGCTTTGGCCCCGAAGAATTACACATCTTTGATGGGGCCGCCCCCCCTGGCCATCGCGGCAGTTACTGCTACGATGACGAAGGAACCCCCGCCACCACCACCGCACTGATTCAATCGGGGCGATTAGTGGGCCGGCTCCATTCCCGCGAAACTGCCGGCCATCTCGGAGAAACCCCCACCGGCAATGCCCGCTGCCTTAACTACCACTATCCCCCCCTAGTGCGCATGACCAACACCTGGATCGAGCGGGGCAATACCCCCGTTGCATCCCTCTGTGATGGCATTAAGCTGGGGGTCTATGCCGCCAACTGGTTAGGGGGAATGACTAACGGCGAAATGTTTACCTTCACCGCTGGCGAAGCTTGGATGATTCGCAACGGCAAAAAAGCTGAACCCGTGCGCGATGTCACCCTATCGGGCAATGTGTTTAAAACCCTCGCGAGCATTGAGGCCATCGGTGATGATTTTGGCTGGGATGAATCCGGAGGCTGTGGTAAAGGGGGACAAAATGGCTTGGCCGTGGGCTGTGGTGGCCCCAGTTTACGGATTCGGGATGTAGTCGTGGGGGGAGATTGTGCCGATTAACGCAGGAATGCGATGAAGGAGAAGAGATGATAGAGGGTGGGGAATGGGGGACAGAGGACAGGGAACGGGGAATAGATGAAAGTTTTAGTTCTAACTCCCCACTCCCCACTTCCCACTCCCTACTTCCCACTTCCCACTTCCCACGTTTCAATTGCCCCTATTCTGAAGGTATGGAACAGCACCACCCACGGGCATCACGAATTTGGCCAGCATTCCTGAGTGGAATCCTGGCCACATTTGCCGTTATGGGGGGGCAATGGTTGGGGGCGATTGAACCCTTGGAAGGGTTGGCCTATGTGATCCTGTTTCATCTGCGGGGGGAGGAGGCTTGGGATGAGCGGGTGGTGGTGGTGGGCATTGATGAAGCAAGTATGGATTTGCTCAATGCTGCGAACTGGTCACGACAGCCCTATGTGGCGTTGTTGGATCGCCTGGTGGCGGCGGATGTGCGTTTAGTGGGGTTTGATATTCTCTTCGAGCGGGAAACCCCTGAGGATCAAGCTTTGGCGGCAGCGATGCAGCAAGGTGTGCCGGTGGTGATTGGGGCGGCTTGGAATAATCGCGGCGAGTTTGTGGAGCCGCCGCCGGTTTTACAGGAAGGGGCGATCGCCCTCGGTCACATTGCCAAATTCATCGAATACCAAGGCATCACCCGCCAAGGCAGTTTAATGAGCCAAAATATCCCCAGTCTCAGCTATGCCCTGGCCTTGCAATGGGGAGCACAGACCGGAAAAGAACGCGATCGCCCCCTCACTCCTCACTCCTCTCCCCTCACTCCTTCCCTCAATCCCACAGAACCTGTATGGATTAACTGGGCAGGACGGGAAATGACCACCTATTCCTTAGCGGCGGTGTTAGCGGGGGAGGTAGATCCGGCGGCGTTGATGGGCAAAATTGTCATTGTGGGGACAACAGCAGCGGGGTTAGATCCGGTGCGCACCCCCTACCCTTTCAACCAACCTACCCATGGGGTCTATCTCCATGGCGCAATGCTGAGTAATCTTTTGCAGGACAATTACCTGACGGCTTGGGTTGCTAACCCTTGGGGGTGGCAATGGCTGCTCTATGGGGGGATGGCGTTGTTGTTAAGTCGGGCGATCGCCACCCGGCCCATTCGTTGGCAAGTTACGGGCGGCATCACCGTGATGGGAACGGTGGTGATCCTTGCTGTGGGGGCGCTACACCAAGGGATTTTATTACCAGTCGTTCCCGCTTTGCTGATTGCGCTGTTAACAACCGTGCTGAGTATTTTTTATCACGAAAGTCGCTTTACCCATTACCTCACCGAGCAGAGCCGCTACGACCCGATCACGGGGTTGCCGAACCGTACCTCATTTTTACAAAGCTTGACCCCCATCCTCAACCCTGGCCCCCCTGCGCCCTTTGCCCTCTTCTTTTTTGACCTCGATCGCTTCAATACAATTAACACCCACCAAGGGCATCAAATTGGGGATGCGCTTTTGATAGCCATTGCCCAGCGTTTACAGCAATTGATGGCGACGATTCCGGAGGCGAGCCATTTAGCCCGGGTGGGGGCCGATGAGTTTGCCCTCTTGATTACCTGTGGCGATCGCGCCACCGCCCTCCACTATGCCCATCAATTTGATCAAACCCTCCGCCAGGCTTATTTATTAAAGCAAAATACCCCTGTGGTGTATTGCGATATCAGCATTGGTATTGCCCTCTCTTGGGAATCTCCACCGGAAGGAGACACCCTACTTCACCATGGAGAAACGGCGATGTATCAAGCCCGGATCCAAGGTAAACGCCATTACGGGGTGTTTAATTTGCAACTTCACCAAGGGGCGATCGCCCTTTGGCAATTGGAACTCGATTTGCGCCATTGCCTCGAACAAACCAATCAACGGGTGGGGGATCAGGATCTGCTTTATCAGGGGTTTTACCTCAATTATCAGCCGATTATTAACCTCAATAACGGGCATATTATTGGTTTTGAAGCCCTAGTGCGGTGGCAACATCCCACCCGTGGCCGTCTTTCGCCGTTAGAGTTTATTCCTTTGGCAGAGGAAACGGGGTTAATTAGTTTGTTGGGGCGATGGGTATTGTATAAAGCCTGTTATCAATTGCGGGCTTGGCAGATGTTGTTTCCGGATTATGTACCCTTAATCATGACGGTGAATCTGTCGCCCATTCAATTATTACGGCCCGAAGTTGTCGCTCAGGTGCAAAGTATTTTAACCGCTACGGGTTTATCGCCGGATTCGTTAAAATTGGAAATTACCGAAAGTAGTTTAATGACCAATGGGAACGAGGCGATCGCGCTTTTAGATCAATTGTCGGGTTTGGGGGTGAAGCTGAGTTTAGATGATTTTGGCACGGGTTATTCTTCTTTGGGTCGTCTGAGTAATTTACCCCTCGATACGCTCAAAATTGACCGCTCTTTTGTTCACAATCTCAACCTAGAACCAGAAAACAGCAAAATCATTCAAACGATGATCGAATTAGGTCATCAACTCAATTTAGCGGTGGTAGCCGAAGGCATTGAAACGCCGGATCAATTGAAGATGCTTCGAGATTTGGGCTGTGATTATGGTCAGGGTTATTTGTTTGCCAAACCCTTAGAATCTGCTGGGATTGAAAGCCTCTTAGCCGCCGATCCCACTTGGTAGGGTTGTCCCTCGTAACTTGGCTCTGCCAAGTCGCACCGCTCCGGAGGCTCTGCTTCCCTACCCGGCGGCATAGCCGCCCAATGCCCGCACCACGGCACAAGATTAGAAAGAAAACTCGGTTTCTGGTGGGCTGGGGAAAATCGGGTTATACTATCGGTGAATTTATGAGTGGCGATCGCCAATCTGCCACCAGGTAAAATCTTCCCTATGTTAATCACCAAACCTCGGTTTGATACCTTTGAAGAATACCTAGAATATGAGCATGATTCTGAGCAACTTCATGAACTGTTCAATGGAGAACTGATTGCAATGCCACCAGAATCCGGCTTCAATGTCCAAATTGCAACCCGCCTCCTCTTTATCTTCGCCTCCCTTGTTGGTACAGATCGCGTCCGAGGCCAGGGACTCGAATTAGAAGTACGCGGCGAACCGAGAAACCGCTATCCTGATTTAACCATTATTCGCGAAGAACATATTCAACAACTCACCCGCCGCAATACCCTCCGCCTCGATATGCTCCCCCCTTTGTTGGTGGTTGAAATTGTCAGTCCCGGAGATATTCAACGCCATCGCGATTATATTGCCAAAAGACAGCAATATCAGGATTGTGGCATTCCTGAATACTGGATTGTTGATCCTCAAACCCAAAGAATTTTGATTCTAGAATTGCAGAATAGTTTCTATCAAGAAGTCGGCACATTTAGCCAAAATGACCGCCTCCCATCTCCCAACTTTCCAGAATTCAATTTAACCGCTGCTGAAGTTTTGGGGCATCCGTTCCCATAATCGCCGGGATCAGAAACCGGGTTTCTGTGAGGTTGGAGTGGAACAACGAGGTCATGCAAGAAACCCGGTTTCTGGCTTCTCTAGTCGGGATGAATGTCCATGGTTAATGAGGATTATAAATTTTGGGTTGCAAAAAGAATAAATTGTTCACAATGGTTCAATAAAATCTCAGCATCTGTTGCCCTGATTTTGACTTCATCATCAACCCCATAATCTGCGATCGCCCGTTTACTTTGTGCATTAATCAAGAAACGATGAAACTCCAACGGAACAATCCCCTTTTTCGCTAAATCCCTACCAAACGCCGCAATCACTGCCCCATGACTTGAAAAAGCCAAATTCTGCTCCCACAGAAAAGCTTCTGCAATGTAAAACATCCCATAATAAGCCCGTGATGCAGCAAAACCATAAAACCCTTGTTCCGCTAAAACTTGAGCCGCTTGATAAGTCTCCTGTGCCTTAAAGATCAAACTTTGAGACTTGGATTTCATGGCAATAGTGTTAATGGTTTATAAACAATTCCTTCTTTTTTAACATTGAACATAAAAGGAGAATCCTGAGCATTGAATCGCTCCAAAGAAATAAAATACCAAGAAATAACAACATCATAATCTAAACAAACTTGACTCATCAAATCCGTAGTCTGATCAATTTCATCATAGGGATGATCCAATGTTTTTAAAATAATCAACAAATCAATATCTGAATAATCTCCAGCATCCCCCCGCGCCTGCGAACCGTATAAAATAATCGATTCAATCCGATCTTGATAATGATCAACCAATGCCCCAGTCACCTGCTCCAGAACCAATGATAAATTTTTATGCTGCATGGTTTTTTCAAAAATAGTGAAAGTTCTCCGCCTCCTTGACCAGCAGCAGAGCCGCTGTCCATACCACGGCAGAGCCACGGCACGAGATTAGCTGACGGCTCTGCCCAGTGACATTCCCCTCAAGGGCTTCCGCCTCCCCCCATGATATCCTCATCATCGATGCTGAAGGCGCATCCCCGCAGAGGCTTAGGGGGGCAGGGGGGATCTCACGGGTTAAAATCTGGGGAGTAGGTTAACAGGAGTAGAGATCCTTGGCGGGACATAGCAAGTGGGCCAACATCAAACGGCAAAAAGCGCGGGTCGATGCCAAAAAAGGCAAAACCTTTACCCAACTCTCACGGGCGATCATTGTGGCGGCCCGCAATGGCTTACCCGACCCCGATGGCAATATGCAACTGCGCACCGCCATTGAAAAAGCGAAGGCGGCGGGGATTCCCAATGAAAATATTGATCGGGCGATCGCCAAAGGTGCAGGAACCTACGAAGCCGACAGCGCCAACTACGAAGCGATCCGCTACGAAGGCTATGGCCCCGGTGGGGTAGCGGTGCTGATCGAAGCCTTCACCGATAACCGCAACCGCACCGCCGCCGATCTCCGCGTCGCCTTTGGTAAAAATGGCGGCAACTTGGGGGAAACCGGCTGTGTGAGTTGGATGTTTGATCAAAAAGGGGTGGTTTGTCTGGCGGGGGTGATTGAGGAAGAAACCTTGTTAGAGGTGGCTTTGGAAGGAGAGGCGGAAAGTTATGAAATTTTTGCCGATGAGGAAGAACCCGGTGCAGAGGTGTTTACTACGATTACAGAACTCGACGCACTGACGAAAACCCTCCAGGCCCATTTCACCGTTAAAGAGGCAGAATGGCGCTGGATTCCCAGCACCAGCGTCGCCATTGAGGATGCGGATCAGGGAAAATCCCTGATTAAACTGATGGATGCCCTCGAAGGCCTCGATGATGTCCAGAATGTGACGGCGAATTTTGAACTCACCGATGGGGTGTTAGCGTTGATTTGATGCCACGGGTGCAACCAAATCTGTGCCGATTAAACAGGCGCGATCGCAATTCGCCCCCGTAAAATCTGCCCCTTGCACCTCCGCACAGAGGAGATTCGCTCCGGCCAGGTTCGCCCCGGCTAAATTCGCCCCCCGCAGATCGCATTCTTCTAAATTGGCCTCACTCAAGTTGGCCCCTTGGAGATCCGCCTGGGCCAGCGTCGCCCCTTTCAGGTTGGCACTGTTTAAATTCGCCCCCCGTAAATCCGCCCCCCGCAAATCCGCCCCGGCAAAATTCACGCCGGTTAAATTCGCCCCACTCAAAAACGCCCCACTTAAGGCCGCTTGAATCCCCTTGGCGCTCATCAGGTTACAGCCCCGAAGATTACTGCCCCGCAAATCCCCATGGGAGAAATCACTTTGCATCAAATTCGCCCCGATAAAATTCGCCCGGCCGTCAATTTGCAACAACTGCGCCCCCAATAAATTCGCCCCATCCAAACGGCTCCCCTTCAGGCAAGCATGGGACAGATCCACCCCCACCAAACTTGCCCCGGCCAAGTTGACCCGCTCCAAAACAGCATTGGCGAGATCTTGATCATCAAGGTTAACCCCGGCCAAGGTTTTGACTGTGCCGGTACGAATTGCAGCAATATCCATAGGGGTTGGGGGAGGTGTTCGGAAAATACGACTTACGAGAGAGGGACTCTCCCCGTCAGTATAGAACTAACGACAGCATCTGTAGAAGCCCCTCAGTCCCGGCTGACGGTTTCCCAGCATTCTCATCAAGTAGATCCCACGGAGTAATCAAAAGTTATGGCAAAAGTTGTTGGAATTGACCTCGGCACGACAAACTCCTGTGTGGCTGTGATGGAGGGCGGCAAGCCTACCGTCATTGCCAACGCTGAAGGCTTCAGAACGACCCCCTCGGTAGTAGCCTATGCCAAAAATGGCGATCGCCTCGTCGGTCAAATCGCCAAACGCCAAGGGGTCATGAACCCCACCAACACCTTCTATTCCGTCAAACGCTTCATTGGCCGGAAACACGGGGAAGTCAACGTCGAAACCACCGAAGTTTCCTACAAAGTCCTCCAAGACAGCAACGGCAACGTCAAAATCGACTGTCCCGCCCTCAATAAACAATTCGCCCCGGAAGAAATTTCCGCCCAAGTCCTCCGCAAACTGATCGAAGATGCCAGCAAGTACCTCGGCGAAACCGTGACGCAAGCCGTAATTACCGTACCGGCATATTTTAACGACTCCCAACGCCAAGCCACCAAAGACGCGGGTAAAATCGCGGGCGTGGAAGTGCTGCGGATCATCAACGAACCCACCGCCGCCTCCCTCGCCTACGGCTTGGACAAAAAGAGCAACGAAACGATTCTCGTTTTTGACCTGGGGGGCGGGACGTTTGACGTATCGATTTTAGAAGTGGGTGACGGTGTATTTGAAGTGCTGTCCACCTCTGGGGATACCCATTTAGGGGGGGATGACTTCGATAAAAAAATCGTTGATCACCTCGCTGAAACCTTCAAAAACACCGAAGGCATCGATCTCCGCAAAGATAGCCAAGCCCTACAACGACTCACCGAAGCCGCTGAAAAAGCCAAAATCGAGCTTTCCAGCGTCACCCAAGCGGAAATCAACCTCCCCTTCATCACCGCCACCCAGGACGGCCCCAAACACCTGGATATGACCCTCACCCGTGCGCAATTTGAAGAACTCTGCGCCGATCTGATCGATCGCTGCCGGATTCCGGTGGAAAATGCGGTGCGGGATGCCAAGCTGGATAAAAGCGCGATTAACGAAATCGTTCTCGTCGGGGGTTCGACCCGGATTCCTGCCATTAAAGAGGTGGTGAAAAAGGTCTTAGGTAAAGACCCCAATCAAACCGTCAACCCTGATGAAGTGGTGGCTGTGGGTGCTGCGATTCAAGGGGGTGTGTTAGCTGGGGAAGTGAAGGATATCCTCCTTTTGGATGTCACACCCCTTTCCTTAGGTGTGGAAACCCTCGGCGGTGTGATGACCAAAATCATCCCCCGCAACACGACAATCCCCACGAAAAAATCCGAAGTCTTCTCCACCGCCGTTGATGGTCAAACCAATGTGGAAATCCACGTTCTCCAAGGGGAACGGGAAATGTCTAAGGATAACAAGAGTTTGGGAACGTTCCGCCTCGATGGGATTCCCCCCGCTGCCCGTGGTGTGCCGCAAATTGAAGTTACGTTTGACATTGATGCCAACGGGATTTTAAACGTCACCGCCAAGGATAAGGGGACGGGTAAAGAGCAATCCATCAGTATCACGGGGGCTTCTACCCTGCCGGATACGGAAGTGGAGCGGATGGTACGGGAAGCGGAAGCCAATGCTACTGCTGACAAGGAACGCCGGGAAAAAATCGATCGCAAGAACCAAGCCGATTCCCTTGTTTACCAAGCGGAAAAACAAATCACCGAGTTGGGCGATAAGGTCTCTGCGGCTGATAAGGAAAAAGCTGAGGCTTTGATCAAAGACCTGCGGGAAGCGGTGCAAACGGAGAATGATGAGAAGATTCAAACCGTGATGCCGGAATTGCAACAGGTGCTCTATAGCATCGGTAGCAGTGTTTATCAAGATGCAGCGGGGGCGGCCGGCGCACCGGGGGCGGAAGGGCCTCAGGATGGCCCCACCAGCGGCGGCTCTAGCGATGGTGGCGATGATGTCATTGATGCAGAGTTTTCGGAAACCAAGTAGGGTTTAAGCGCTAACCCTTTGGTTGGGAAAAATTGGGGAGTAATCCCCCTGCCCCCCTAAATCAAGGGGGGTTTTTTAATGGGCTGAATGAGGGGCGATCGCCTTTCCCCATGAGGATCATTTGGCGAGGTTGTCGGGGGTTAGGACGGATAGTTTTATTGCATGGATCGCTCCCCCGGCCCCGTCTTCGTTTTGGGGGGCGATTTCAAAGCGTTCCCCTTGGGAGTCAAGGGAGAGGAAATCTTGAGCCTCTTTGGCGTTTTAGGCAAAGGCTGTAACATTGAAGTAAGTGGAATCAATCTACTATGGCAAGGAGGTCAAGCATGATTGTGCTAACAGGAGTCTACTCGAACGGTAACATTACACTTACAGAACCTTTACCCCAGGATTTAGAAGGGAAGCAAATTCAAATCATCATCCAAGAGTTACCCAGATCTCAAAAACGTCGCCAAAGTGGCAGTGCTAAAGGAAAAATCTGGATGGCTGCTGATTTTGATGCCCCTCTGGACGATTTTCAGTCCTATACATCATGAAAATTCTACTCGATACCCACGCATTTTTATGATTTGTCAATGATGATGCTCAATTAAGTTCTACGGCTAGAAACCTAATTGAATCAAATACTGATGTATGGGTTAGTATTGCAAGTCTATGGGAAATCGCGATTAAAGTGAGTATTAATAAACTGACTTTGCCACAGCCATTTAATGAGTTTATTTCTCAACAACTTCAAATTAATGAAATGGATGTTTTGTCTATTTCTATTGCTCACTTAAATCACCTTCTCACGCTACCCCTCCATCATCGTGATCCCTTTGATCGTTTGCTGATTGCTCAATCTCAGTTGGAAAAAGTACCGCTCGTTAGTCTTGATTCGATTTTTGATCGTTACGACATCCATCGTATTTGGTGATTTTGAGGATTGCTACATTTCGATATTTTCATTGTAGGTAGGCGATCGTTACTCCGGCTCCGCCTTCGTTTTGGGGAGCGAGTTCAAAGCGTTCCACTTGGGGGTGGAGGGTGAGGAAATCTTGCACCCCTTGGCGGAGTTTGCCCGTGCCTTTGCCGTGGATGATCCAGAGGATGCCCGCATTGAGGGCGCGTTGAATCGCGGCTTCGAGGGCCGTTTCCATTTGGCCCACCCGTTGGCCGCGAATGTCGAGGGTCGTGGTTTCGGTGCGGACGGCGGCGCGGGGGGGTGGGGTTTTGACGAGGGGGATTTTAGCTTTGGGGGGTTCGGGGGGATCAAC